>CAZGTS010000029.1:0-7124 GCA_964528865.1 Candidatus Woesearchaeota archaeon | reverse complement strand
GTCTAAGTGCAAACCAGAGAGCCGCAGCCGCCAGCAGGATCAACTGGATTTAAATAATATCATAAATTCCTCGTCGATAAAAGACAAAAAATTTCCATTACGCAATTTTCTTGTAAGAAGAAAATCACTTCACACAATTCCTAACTATCGGCTATGTTGAATAAATTATTCAACTGGCTATAAATATCAGAACTACAACAAACTACTTCTACATACCTCATACCTTAACGTGAATCCGTATATAATTAAAGTACTCATCTTAATATTATCTTCAGAAAAAATTGGTATATAAATGTTTCGAGAGATTATTTAGAAATCATTTCTTCTTCTACTCTTTCAAGATTTTCTTCACTTACAACAATAGATTCTAATTTTTTCGAATTTTCTGATAGTTCTTTAACTTTCTCTCTAATTATTTTAGGAGTAGCAATTTTATAACCTTCTTTTGCTATTCCTGGAAGTCCTTCTTTTTTTATTTCAGAGACTTTAAATTTGGAATAAGTTATTAACATTGAAGCAATTTTTTCTACTTGCTCAGGAGAGTATTCGTTGCTCATAAAATATTAACAAACAAATCATTTATAAAAATAGTTGTTTTATAATATACATGCCAATCTTTGTTATACAAGAACACAAAGCAAGAAATCTTCATTATGATTTTAGATTAGAGATGAACAAGAAATTAAAATCATGGGCACTTCCAAAAATCCCACCGACAAAAACAAAAATTAAACGCCTTGCAATTCAAGTTCCCGACCATGATTTAGAATACGCAAAATTTGAAGGCATAATAAAAGAAGGTTATGGAAAAGGAAAAGTCAAAATCTGGGACGCTGGAGAATATGATTTACTTCATAAAGGAAAAGACAGAATTGAATTTGAACTTTTTGGAAAAAAACTTAAAGGCAAATTTATTTTAATTAATGCAAAAATGGGTGGAGACAAAAAGAACTGGTTGTTTTTCCGAATAGAGTGAGGAAACATGGAAATCTTGGATTTGCTTTTTTAAAGTTGAATGATTAAGTTTTTTCAGCTTTATTCTTCCCCTGTCCAAACTTCAAGGTCGGGAATATCTGAGTCGATTTTTCTCGCCTTACAATAACCTCTCGTCAATAAATAAAAAATCACACCCAAACTTTTTTCAGCTTTATTATTTCCAATTATAACTTGGTTTGCACCTTTTGTAAAATTGTTCGTGTCACTAATCATCAAAACTTTTTTATGAACATTCACTGTGTCATTTAATGCGTTTCTGTCAAGCCAAGAGTCAGTAACAATTGTCAACTCATTTTCAAAAAAATCAGGCAAGTTTGTGTTAGTCAAAATCCCTGCAGGATATTTTTTCGTGAATACATTTATGCCAGTATATTTAGAAAACATCTTTGCTGCTTTCCATCCTGCCGGTCTTTTACAAACAAGAATAATATCTTCTGGTGCAAACTCGGATAAGTATTCAATTCCTTCTTTTAATTTCTCGTCTATTAAATCAGTATTAAAAATCGCTAAACCATCAGCTCTTCTTCGATAAACAAAGGGCTTCATATTAGGTGTTACAACTTTGGTTCCTAAATAAATCCCAGTTTTAATATAATCCTCAAGAGGAATCAGCATATCTGCTCGTTTCTTAAGTTTAATCTGTTCTTTCAAATTCGCTGTTTTAACAACATCAACTTTTTTGGAAATTTTCTTAACCTTTTTCAAAAGTTCTTTCTTTCGTTCGCCTAAAGTTTTTTCTTTGGCAGACGAGGTAGTGGAATCTTTTTCGCTGCCTTTCTTTTCAAAATCTTTAGGAGATAATTTCTCTGCTTTTTCCTTAGCAATATCCATTGATTTTTCTTGCTCAGTATCTAAAGAAATTTTTTTGTCCTCTGAAGAAAGTGAAGCATCCTCTTCTGAAGATTCTTTTTTGTCAGAGATTATTCCAATTTCTTCTGCTACTTCTTCAACAACTTCCTCAATAGCTTCTAAACCCTCTTCAACATTTTCAGCAATATCTTTTATAACATCCATAAGAAACCAGATGAAAATTGATTTATAAAAGTTGTGTTAGTATTTAAGATAAAAAAGGAAACCCAAAAGAAAGAGCAACGATAAATATCCAAATAGAAAAAAGTAAAACTACTCCTCTAATTACAGCCCTTGCCATAGCCAAGCCTCTTTTTTCTTTATTTTCTTTATTTGCTAAAAAAATCCAACTAAAAATTATTGCTAAAATCGAAGCTAGAATTCCTAAAAGAAAACCAACTCCTCCTAAAAATATGAACAAAATCCCAAAGATAGATATTATCAAAGAAGTAATTGCCATCCATTGATTTTTCACACATAAATAAGTAAAAACTATTTTATAAACTTTCCTCAATCTCTAGTTCGAAACTGAAATTTCGGACTAATAATCAATCTCTTACTCAATCTTAATTAATCTCTCGTTTGACCACGCCTGGGGGCAGATGAATGACTTATCAAATGCTTTTTTCTATTTCGATAAGCCTTTTCAATTTCGCTTCCCTCTCTTTTCCATCAATCCCACATTTAAAAAAATCAGCCTGAAAACCAAAAGCCAAATCAGCCAAAATATTTTCTTCTGTCTCACCACTTCTATGAGAAAAAACTATTTTAATATTATTTTTTTTAGCTAACTCACAAACTTTTTTCACCTCAAGCAAAGAACCAATTTGATTTGGCTTTACAATCACCGCATTGATGCTCTTCATTTGAATTGCTTTCTTAAGTCTTTCATGATTCGTTACAATTAAATCATCACCAACAATTAAAACATTAGGAAATTTTTTTGCCTCAGAACGCTGTACAGATGGGTACGCCAGGCGGCGCAGCAACTTCGCATGCGACTCAAAATCATTTTCTTCAAAAGCATCCTCGATATAAAACAAATTAAAGTTCTTAATCAAATTACACAAATATCCTAACTGCTCTTTTTCATTTCTTCTTAACAGAGGATTTTTGTATTGATAATTTTTCCTCTTGTAAAAACTTGAAGCAGCAACATCCATCCCCAAAGGAAGTTTCATCGTTTTCAAAATATCCAAAATTTCTTTTTCATTTAAAGAAGTCATCCAAGCATTTTCATCATTCTTCTTTCCCTTAAATTTTACATCAACTTTTTCTAAAACCTCCCCAACTTTTTTTTTGATTTTCTTATTTATTTCAAATGCTTCCTTAACAGATTTAGATTTGGGAATAAGCAAAAACTCTTGAAAGTCTGGTTTGCGTTTAGAATCAGAATGTGCTCCCCCACCAACACAATTCCCAACAAGTCTCGGCATTTTAGATTTAGGCGTCCTTGTTTTAACAAGGAGGTCATGTGAGTTATCAATCATAACAATTTCCCAAACCTGTTTTTTTTGTTCAAATGCAATTGCTTTTAAAATTGCAGACTCTAAAGCAAAAATTGTATTCGCTCCAACATGTCTATCAACAATATCTTCAACTCTTCTAAAATCTTCAAACTTCTCAAAAACCTCTTCAGAAAAATAATCACTAAATTTTTTTATTGTTTCAATGTCTCCATCAAGGTTTTTTTTATAGATTTTCTTAGCGTGTTTTCCCGTCGACTTACCATTTGGAGCCGAGGAAGAAAATTCTCCAACATTGGTTTCAATAGAAACTAAAATCGTTTTCTCTTTTCTAGAATCCAAAATCTCGCGCGCAGACACCTCTTTTATCTTCATGGATATTAAAGAAAATTATCCTTTAATAAATTTTTGGAATAATTTTTTACTAGATAGTCAGCAGAAAGAAATATGTTTTTATTCTTCATTACTTTTTTCACTTTCTTCATCTTTTTCATCCTCAGGATTTGCCAAAGCCATAATCTCTCCTCCCTTAGCAATCTCTTCCTCTTCTTTCGCGTTTATCTCTTCAATTTTCCTATAATCTATTTTTTGTTCTTTAACTCTTTTCAATTTTTCATCTTTTCTTTCAGGAAAAGGTTTTTTAACAGAAATAGGAAGAATGTTTGAATTTAACTCAACCTCTGCAATTTTCAACGCATCGAACTTAATTTTTTCCAAATCTTCATCACTAATTTTAATTAATAATGGAGCATTTGTTGCAATCTGTAAAGCCCTTGCTCCAAGAATCCTTGCTTTTTCATATTTAGTAAAATTTTTTGCATCTGTCATCCCAATACCTTAATTATTTTTTTCTTGTTGTTTTATTTTATATCCTTCTTCAATTTTTTTAAATATATTATTCCAAGTTTTTTCTAACATATCTAAAATTTTATTAAACTCTTCAATATCTAATGCTTCTGAATTACCTTTTTGCATAGAAGAGATAATTCCCTTTGAACTTCCTATTGTAACTCTTGTCTCACTAACATCTTCTTCTTCTCTTGTCGGGTCAATAATTATATTCTTACCAATTTTGTGAAAAGTAATTGAAATCGGAAAATCTTTTTTCACAGCCAAACTTTCATCAGTTAATTCTCCAAACAAAACTCCTCCTTCTTTCTCATCATATTTTGGAATTTTTGCATCTTTCAAAGCAGCAATCGCGCCGATTCCCGCAGCATCTAACAAATTCCCGTCGTCGTTTATAGAATAAATATCAACAAAAACAGTCCAGACTTTTTCTCCTTCCTTAATACACAATTTATCAAAGTCAATAAATTTACATTCTCTTATTCCTCTATCAATTACTCTTGCAAGTTCAATTGCTGGAAATTTTGGAGGCCCATACTCAAACCTCGGAGAACTCAACGGAAGTAATTCTGCAGTCACCATCAGGTTTCCTTTGTTAGGAGAATCATTGTATGGAGTTCCGATATTCATTTTCACTCCAACCAAAACTTCGGTCTTTCCAATCTTCACTCTCGCAGAACCCTCAGCATTCTTTGAAACACCTGTTTCAATACTCAAATCTCTGAACTCATCAAGCTTCCGACCATCAAACCGTTTACCTTGTTCTAAATATTCTTGGATTCTTTCTTTTGTGATACTTGGTGTTTTTATCATTTTTCTCCACCCCCAACACTATCTTTCAAAGCCTGTTTCTGAACTTCATAAATTTTCTTACTTGCTTCTCTAGTCATTTTCATAGCTTCTTTTAATTGTTCTACTGTGATGTGTCCATCAACTTGAATGTGTGTTAATTTCCCGTCATTTGTAAAAGTAATTGGAATGTCTGTTGAACCTTCTCCACCTTCAAATTCAGAATCTTCATATTTATCTAAATCCAAAACAATTGTCTTGTCAAGTTTTCCTGCAGCAATACTTGAAACCATGTTTTTCATTGGGATTCCTGCGTGTGCCAAAGCCATTGCAGCCGCATTAATTCCTGCGCACCTTGTTCCAGCGTCGGCTTGAATCATATTAATACAAACATCAATAACTTTTCCTGGATATTTATCCAGCATTAAAACTGGCTCTAAAGCCCATCCTATAATTTTACTTATCTCAGTGCTTCTCCTGTTAGATCCAGGTCTTATTCTATCTGTTACAGAAAAACTAAGCATGTTGTATGTACATCTTAAAGTTCCTCTTGAAGGATTTCTTTGACTTCGAGGATGATGCTCTTTAGGCCCATAAACCGCAGCAATTGCAATTGTTTTTCCTGATTGAAACATTGCACTTCCATTAGCATTTGGGATAATCCCGACTTTCGCACTAATTGGCCTCATCTCGTCGGCTTTTCTTCCTGATTTTCTTTTTGTTTCTGCCATTTTAATATTGTGTTTGGTTTGTTTCATATTTATTTTCTTCATCTTCTTCATTTTGCGCACCATAATTTGTTCCTTGACATTTTGAATATGATTTCCCACATGAATTTTCTAAACAAGTCATTTCTTCCCCCCAGACTTAAACCATTTTTCCATTTCTTCTGTTAAGCCACTTACAAAACATTTTTCTGTAATATGCAAAATCGCTTTCTTTGTAAATAATTCATCTTCAATTTTCTCTCCTGTTATCCAAATTAAACCATTTTGTCCAACAGTAATATTGCACCCTGTATTGTCTTTTATTAATTTTATCATACTACCTTCCTTACCAATAATCCTCGGAACTTTATGTGAATTTACTTCCATAATTATTCCTTCGTCAATTCTACCAAGCCCTCTTGATTTAATACTCAAATCAATTCCCCGTTTATTTATTCCCCAGATTTTTACAACAGCCATGTCTCCAATTTCCATAACTTCTTCAAGTCCATCTTTGTTTACATAACGAGGAACTTCCATTAAGGACAAAAACGCATGTTCAGGAGCATTAATATTTATTATCCACCCATTAAATGTAATTTCTTCAACTTGACCTATTACAACATTTCCCCTTCGAGGACTATAAACTCCTGACAGTGGAATAACTTTAACCAGTTTATCCGAAGTTTCAGCAAGTCCGAATATCAAAGCATAAATTCCCCCGTCTCTTTTCTCTGTTCCCTCGCCTGGAAGAAAATCTCCACTATCAACAATCTTTTCTCCAGGTATTATTATTTGTCTGTCTGTCATTTTAATTTAGTCTCCAATCTTTCTTTAAAAATCTTTTCAAAATAAAAATACATTAAAGGTTCTTCCTTTTTCAGTAATTGGTATAGTTCTCCTAATTCATCAGTTCTTTTAATTCCAACTAAATCTGGGTTCAGAAGCAATAAATCAAAAGCACTATGATATTCTTTTTCTACCATTAGTCCTTTGTAAGTATTATCTGCATCTACTACTAAGTTATATTCTCTTATTTTATCTTGTTCTTGTCGAGAGTGTGCGCCTTCATCTATCCATCCATATCCTTTTTCCATTTTCATTTCATCAACAAATTCTAAGAAAGCCATTTGTTCTTTTATTGTGTTTTCAATTTTTTCTGTCATTTTATTATATAATTGTTACTAATTTTTTAGGCCCATTTTTTTTTATTATTTCTCTATGAATTTTTTCAATATCTTTAATTAAAGGATAGTTTTGGATTTCTTTATCTGGTAGATAAAAACCAAAGGATCTTTGGTAAGTCTTTGAAAGAATTCCATCTTCCTCTCCATTCCATCCACTTTGTGTTTTTATTTTATACTTTACCATTTATTCGTTTTTTATTTCCTCAGTAATAGCACTTCCGTGCGTGACTGAATTTAGTTTGTCATAAAAGTCCATGATTATTCCCGAAGGAACCTCGACA
>CAZGTS010000028.1:0-7511 GCA_964528865.1 Candidatus Woesearchaeota archaeon | reverse complement strand
TGATAGAGAAGATTTAATTATAAGGACTCAGTTGAAAAAACCAATTTCAGAATATCGTGCAATTACTCCTCATGTTGTTGCTGCAAAAAAAATGCAAGAACAAGAAATTCCGATTTCACAAGGAGAATTAATTGAATATTATATTGCAGAAACAGTTAAAAAAAGCAAACTTGTCAGAGACAAAGTAAAACTTCCAAATGAAAAAGGTGAATACAATATTCAGTATTATTTAGAAAATCAAGTTCTTCCAGCAGTTGAAAATATTTTTCAAGTTTTTGATATAAATATTAGAGAAGTTATTGAAGGGAAGAAACAAACAACTTTAGGAGATTTCTAATCTCTAAAAAGAATAGCATATTTTGTTATATTATCTGCTGTCAAAAGAATTTCACGTAATAATTTTCCATCAAAATCTGTTGCACCATCATAACCATGGAATTTATTATTTGGATGAGTAGCGGAAAATTTTAACACTCTAGTATTTATTCCTGTAACCCATCCACCATATTTTTCAGGTTTATCAGTTTCAAAGAATCTTTTATCAGCTTCGCAAATAAAATAATCACCTATTCTTAAATCTTTAACAATCGGGCACTCTCCATCATTATTCCGTTCATTTTCTCTCCAATAGAGGCCTTTAATATCTATTAAGCTATCAAACATTCTTATTTTCATAAAGAAATCTATTTAAGCATTATTGTAATTAAACATATATGATAAGAAAACCCCCTGAACCAAAACCACTTTTCCTTGAAAGAATGCAAAAACTTCTTCCAGATAAAAAAGATTTTCAATCATACCTTGACATCCTGAAAATTCCTCCTGTTCGTTCTATTCGTTGCAACAAATTAAAAATTTCTCCAGCAGAATTAAAAAATAGATTAAAAGAAAAAGGTTGGAAAATAAAACAGCCATGGAAAAATTACCCGGAAATAATAATTGTTGAAAACCAACTTCTTCCAGGAGAATTAGGAAGAGCACTTGAACATCTTCTTGGATATTATTACATACAAGAACTTGCAAGCATGTTACCTGTCATTTCTCTTCAATCAAAACAAGAAGAAACAATTTTAGATTTATGCTCTGCACCTGGAAGCAAAACAACTCAATTAGCATCTGAAATGAAAAATACAGGAACAATAATTGCAAATGAAATTAGTTTGGGGAGAATAAAAATTCTTGCATCAAATTTGGAAAGGTGCGGTGTAACAAACACAATTATAACCAGAAAAGACGGCGTAGCATTTTGCAACAGAATAAAAAAATACAACCAAGAATTTAAATTTTCAAAAATCTTAGTAGACGCGCCTTGCTCTGGAGAAGGAACATTAAGAAGTTCTCTAAAAACTTATGTCATGTGGAATATCAAAACAATTCAAAATCTTCCACGAATCCAGAAACAACTTGTCCTCTCAGCTTTTGAAATTTTAGAATCAGGAGGAAAATTAATCTACTCGACTTGCACTCACGCACCAGAAGAAAATGAAGGGGTTGTTGATTTTATTTTAAAAGAATTAGGAGATAAAATAAAACTTGAAAAAATTTCTTTACCAATAAAAACAAGAGAAGGACTAACTAACTGGAACAATGAAAAATTCTCATCAGAAGTAAAAAAATGCGCAAGAATTTATCCACAGGACAATAACACCGAGGGTTTTTTCATTGCAAAGTTTAGGAAAATGGAATGAACTATCTAAAAATATTTTTTAAAAAAATTGATTTTGTAACTATTATAATCAAGTACTAACAATTTATATACCAAATAACATTAACAAAACATGAACCTAATAGATATTTGTAAACAAACAGGTTCAAAATTTCTAAAAATTTCTAAAAATAAAATCATACCTTATGTTGTTGCACCAATAATAGCTTTTACACCTTTTATCAATGGATGTGGCGGAGGTAGTGGCGATGAAGGAGGAAACGGAAATGGAACTAAACAAGAAGAAATAATAAAAACTGGAACAACTAATTCTAATGGCCAAGCTTATTTTACTGATAATCAAACATTAGAAAAAGTAATTTTAGAAGTTGTTGATAAAGATGATAAATCTCAAATTCCAAACATGAACATTACATACTGGGACGGAGATGGATATGAAATTTTCTTAGTTGATGATCCTTCTAATAAGTACATGCCTTCAATAGGATTATATCCTCATAACTCAAATCACCTTATTGAAACAGGAAAAATTTCTGGAGGAATTTATGAAATTTATACTATAGATGAAGGAGATTCAATTAATCAAGTTATATACAAGTGGAAACAGGAAAATGGTTTAGAAAGTAATCTATATAATTATAGTAAGACTATTAATTATGATGAGTACATTGAAATACAAAAGAAAGATTCAGCTATAGCGGAATTTATTTTAAAAGGAATTAACCTCTTTCTTCAAATACCCCTACCCACAGATGTAAAATCTATATCCGACTTTGTAGACGAACACATCTGGCCAATAGAAAATCCTCCACAACGATATGACATTTATACAGATGGGAGCGGTTTGATAAGCAAAAAATTTATTACAATAATTCCAAGCAATATTCCAACAGTAAATATTGATACTCCTAACATATATAATACTGAAGTAGATATCTTTTGGGAAGGGGCTGATAAAGATACTTATGAAGGAATACTAGGTTCATCAACCCCAGATCTCACAAAATATCTTGATGGAAATAATACATCAGACTTAACATATAGTTGGAAAATTACTAAAAACAAATCTGTTTATAATAACTTTAATTGGACAGCATATAATATCAATACATCTACAACAATTAATCTTCCAGATTGTGGAACCTATTCACTTGAATTAAGAGTTAAAGACGAAGTTAATAATATTGGGCACACAGCTATTGATTTTGAAATTAGTGATGCTTGTTATAATTCAAATTGTACAGATAATGACTCTGATGGCTACTATGCTGAAAGTGAATGTGGAACAAAAATAGATTGTAATGACAATAATTATTATGTGAATCCTGGTAGAGAAGAAATATGTGAAGATAGAATAGATAATAATTGTAATGGAATAATAGATGAAGGATGCCAAACTTGTACAGATAATGACTCTGATGGCTACTATGCTGAAAGTGAATGTGGAACAAAAATAGATTGTAATGACAATAATTATTATGTGAATCCTGGTAGAGAAGAAATATGTGAAGATAGAATAGATAATAATTGTAATGGAATAATAAATGAAGGATGTAATCCTTCCCAATATACAAATTCTCTTGGAATGACCTTCAATTTAATTCCTGCAGGAACTTTCACAATGGGAAGCCCAAAAAGTGAAATTGGAAGATATGATCAAGAAACACAACATCAAGTTACTCTCACACAACAATTTTATATACAAACAACAGAAGTAACTCAAAGACAATGGAAAACAGTAAAAAATAACAATCCTTCTTATTTTCAAAATTGTGGGGATAATTGTCCAGTCGAAAATGTCTCTTGGTATGATGTGCAAGATTTTATTACTGACTTAAACAATATGGGTCAAGGCACATATCGCCTTCCCACTGAAGCAGAGTGGGAATATTCAGCACGAGCTGGAACCACAACTGCATTACCAAATGGAAACATTACTATGGTTGATAAATGGTATTGTTTAAATGATCCAATTATAGATTTAATTGGATGGTATTGTGGAAATTCAGATTACAAAACCCATCCTGTTGCACAAAAAACATCAAACAACTGGGGTCTTTATGATATGCATGGAAACGTATCTGAAGAGTGTCAGGATTGGTTTGATGGTTATGATTATCAACCATACCCAGTTACTAACCCAATAGGACCTTCTGATAATTGGCTCAAAGTAAATCGAGGAGGGAATTATAGTGATGCGCCAAGGTTTACTCGCAGTGCAAATAGAGAAGCCGACGGAATAACAATACATCATAGTGGATTAGGCTTCCGCCTCGTGAAAACAGCTAAATAATAAATCAGAATCTTCTCAAAAATTTATAAACATACATATCTTTTAGATATAAAATCAAAATGAACTATCTAAAAATCTTCTCACAAAAAGAAAAACAAAGCATAGTTGAAAAACTAAAAAAACAATTTGGAATAGAAAAAGTAAATGGGATTTTTGTTCAAAGAGGAACAGAACGATTATTTTTATTTCAAGGAGAGCTTACACAAAGACAAATTCAAACTTTAGAACGAACCATTCCAATTGAACGAGTAGGCATTTATTTTGGAAAAATAATACATGATGAAATACGATTAAGTATAGAAGGAGTTCATCTTCTAAAAAACCAAATAACAAAAAACATTTTTGAACTCGACGAAAAACAAGCAGAACTTTGGATGAAAGGAAATGAACTTGAAATACAAACAGGGAAAAAAGGATTTATAATTATGAAGTTCAAAGATAATTTTCTTGGATGTGGAAAAGCCTCTAAATTAAAAATAGGGAATTTTATCCCTAAATCGAGAAGACTTAAAAAATAAAGAATTCTACTAAAAACATGAACACCAAAAAAATCCTTGAAGCAGGGAAAATAGCAAAACAAGTTAGAGAATATGCTAAAACAATTATCAAAAAAGACACTCCTCTTTTAGAAATTGCAGAAAAAATAGAAGCCAAGATAATTGAACTTGGAGGAAAACCTGCCTTCCCCACAAATCTCTCAATCAATGAAATCTCTGCTCATTATACTCCTTCACACGACGACCAAACCTTAGCACACGGATTATTAAAAATTGATTATGGAGCTCATGTTAATGGTTGGATTTCAGATACTGCTTTTTCAGTTGATTTAGAAAATTCAGAAGAAAATAAAATATTAATTAAAGCTTCTGAAAAAGCTTTAGAAAATGCAATTGAAATTATCAATGAAAACATTTCAACAGACGAAATAGGAAAAACAATTCAAGAAACAATTGAATCTTTTGATGCTTCTCCAATTGTAAATTTATCTGGACATTCAATGGAAAAATACGAACTCCACGCAGGAATCACAATTCCAAATGTTCAGGATAAAACAAATGTTTTATTAGAAAAAGGACTTTACGCAATAGAACCTTTTGCAACTTTTGGAAACGGAAAAGTTCGAGATGGAAAACCTTCTGGAATTTATATGCTTACAGATAACAAAAATGTAAGAAGCCCAATAGCAAGAGAAGTTTTAGAATTCATTGAAGAAGAATACAAAACACTTCCTTTTTGCTCAAGATGGGTTGTAAAAAAATTTGGAACAAAAGCCTTATTTGGTTTAAAACAATTAGAAGACAATGGAAACCTTCATCACTTTCCTCAATTAATAGAAGTCTCTGGAAAACCAGTCAGTCAATCAGAACATACTATTTTAATTGATGATGAAAAGATTGTAACTACAAAATGAGATATAAAAATTTAATTAAAGGAGAAATAGGAATTATTGAAAAAAAAACATTTAAATTAGATTTGCAAACTTGTGTTGGAACAATCCTTTATGGAAATGCCTTAGTTGAAGCCGCACATGGATTAATTCCAGAAGGGATTGGAAGTGGTTATCAAAATCCTCTTTTAGTGGTTCCAAAGGGAATAGAAGAACTTATGCATTTAATAAAATCCAAAAGTGATAAAAATTTAAGAGCCCTTTTATTTGGGGGAAAAATAGAACCAAGTAAAATCGGGATTAGAAATTCTGAACAAGCCAGAAAAATTTTAGAAAAATTAAAAATACCTATAAAAATGGATTTAACAAAAGGAATTTATCATGATACAAGTGTAATGGTTCATCCAGATAGATTTGAAGTTAAATCTCCGGGTTTTAAATCAATCTTGTCAAGAAAATTCAGCGAATTAAAATAAATTAATCAGAACAAACTCTATTTCTACCACTATCTTTAACTTGATACAATCTACTATCAGCCCTTTCAAGAAGTCCTTCAGCAGATTCTCCACCAATATATTGTGTAACTCCAAAGCTAGCAGAAACAGAAACTCTTTTCCCTAAAGGAGAAAATACTTCTTTCTCAATCCCTCTTCTAATTCTTTCAGCAATAAGGATTACATTGTCTTTGATAGTTTCTGGGAGAATAATTGCAAACTCTTCTCCCCCATATCTACAAGGAGAATCTATCTCCCTTACCTGCAACTTAATTTCTGAACCAACTTTTCTTAAAACATTATCTCCTTCTGGATGACCATAAGAATCATTATATCCCTTAAAATTATCTATATCTAACATAATCAAAGAAGGAATTTTATTATGACGAACCGAACGTGCAATCTCTTTTGCTAAAGTCTCATCAAAATACTTTCTATTATAAAGTCCGGTAAGACCATCTCTAATAACCAATTCCTCATAAGCGCCAATTCCTGCTTTAATAATTTCTTTCACACCCTCCGGCAAATCCGTACGCTTACTTGCCAATGATAAAGCCTCTATTGGTGAAATTATTCCTTTTCCCATAATAAATCTAAAAATATTTAATTTAAAAACCTTTCTACTTGTCACCACTCGATAGTTATCCCAAATAACTATTCGCCATAGGCACAGCAGATTTTGCAGATTTCAAAAAATTCTCCTCAACTTTTTTATAAACATCCAATGTTGATTTAGTAACACTCGGCTTAATCTTCTTCAATGCCTCGTCAAAATGTTTCTTCTTTACTTCTTTAGAACTCATATTCTCTCTTAAAGCCAACATCGCCGCCTCACGAACCAATCCTTCCAAGTCAGCACCTGTAAAACCAATTGTCTTCTTTGCAACATCCTTAAGATTAACATTCTTAGCTAAAGGCATTTTTTTAGTATGAATATCTAAAATCATTTTCCTACCTTCTTCTTCAGGTGCATTCACTAACAAAATCCTGTCAAACCTACCCGGCCTCAGCAACGCAGGGTCAAGCATATCAGGACGATTAGTCGCTCCAATAATTAAAATATCATTCATATCCTCTAAACCATCCATTTCTGCAAGCAACTGATTCAAAACTCTTTCTGTAACTTTTGTACCAGTTTCATTACCTCTCTTACCAGCTAGAGAATCAATCTCATCAAAAAACACAATACATGGTGAAACTTGTCTTGCTCTCTCAAAAATCTTTCTCATACCTTCTTCAGATTTACCAACCCACATACTCAATAAAGAAGGCCCTTTAATTTGAATAAAATTCGCCTCTGATTCTTTTGCGACTGCCTTAGCCAAAAGCGTCTTTCCTGTTCCAGGCGGCCCATACAATAAAATTCCTCTTGATGGGCGAATACCCATTCTTTCAAAACTTTCAGGATATTTCATTGGCCATTCAACTGCTTCTTTTAATTCTCCCTTCACACTATCCAAACCTCCAACAGAATCCCAATCAACATTAGGTGTCTCAACCAAAACTTCTCTCATTGCCGATGGTCTAACAACTTTAAGAGCATCCATAAAATCATCTTTCTTAACAATTAACTTTGCCAACACCTCTGGAGAAATTTGCTCATCACTCTCCATTTTAATATCAGGCAAAACTTTCCTCAAAACACTCATTGCTGCTTCTTTTGTTAATGCT
>CAZGTS010000027.1:0-7799 GCA_964528865.1 Candidatus Woesearchaeota archaeon | reverse complement strand
TTTTTATATTTTCTTTCAACTCTTTGTTCTGCAATCCATTTGTAATTCATCTTTAAATTTTTTCTAGTGTGGAGTCTCTTTGATCTTCTACCTTTGTTTGGTCGCGGTCTTTTGTGTCCGCCTCTTTTTAATCTAATTCTTATTACGACAAATCCTTTTTTGTCTTTGTATCCCAGAGCTCGTGCTCGGTCTAGTCTAAGTGGTTTGTCAACTTTTGTGAACACGCCTGACTTTCTCCACCCAATCATTCTTTCTCGAAGAGTTTTTTTGTCAGGTTTTTTCCATGCTTGTTTTAAATAGTAATATAATCCTTTGACGCTTTTTGGATTTTCTTTGCCCTTAGTAGAAATCTTCTTTGAAGATTTATCGGGGTACGTCTGTGGTGTTGGTTTTTTTTCTTCCATGAAATGTTGAGAGAATTTTAATTTTTAAAGGTTTGGGGGTTTAACAAAACTTATAAATAACTTAATTGTGTGAATTCTATATGAGCCTGTAGCTCAGCCTGGTAGAGCACTACTCTGATAAGTACGGACAAATTGATTTATTCCGATTATATGCAATTCAGAAAGGTAGGGGTCCACGGTTCAAATCCGTGCAGGCTCATATTTAATTTTTAATCTCTAATTCAAGAATTAATTTTTCATCTAGAAATTTATAATTGGTTATTGGAAGGCTTATTGGGATTACTTTGAAGTAAGCTGTTTTGTCTGCAAGGGCTTTTATTTCAATGCTACTCTCTAGGCTGATTATTGAAATATCATTTACTGAATTTACACCTGGCATGTTTATTTCATAAATTACTTTATCTGCGAACCTTCTTATATTCGTTAGGGGTTCTTTTTTTGGCAAGGTTGAGATTTTTTTGAGAGAATCATTTGAAATATTTGGAAAAACTTTTCTTTGTTTTTTGACAACTTGCCTTTGCTGTGATAATTTGATGTCTTTTGGGTTAATTCTTTTACCATTTATTATTAATTCAAAATTTGTTTTTGGAGTGTTGTTTTGGGTTTTCGTTTCTTTTTGTATTTCATGTTCTAACATTTTGAGTGTTTTTCCTAACATTCCTCCAATTATTTTTCCCCCAACTCCTCCAAATAAAGAATTAGAAAATTGTTCAAATTCATTTGTGTTGTCTGTTTTTCCTAACATTCCCCATCCTTCTGTATTGTCATTAAAAGAATTTCCACAATGAGGGCAGAAATCATAACTATTGTTTATCTTTCTATCGCAATTTTTGCATTTTCTTTTTTTGAACATAATTAAAATATAACTTTGATTAGTTTAAATAATTTTTTATTTAAGATATAAATAACTTTTTATATGGCTGATGTCATTTACTTCTTCATTGATGGTAGAGATTCCTTTTTTTAGGATAATCTCCCTGAATGCTTTTGAGGTTGTGAATTTTTTTGTTTTTTTAATTTCTTTTATTTTTGGGAGCCACCAGATAATTGATATTGTTCTTGCTAGCCCCCCAATGATGAATATTAAAATTATTGGCTGTATGAATTCTGTGTTGAGGATTTTTATTAAAAATGCTCCTAGTAATGCCCCTAAGAAAACTCCAACCCCCCAGAACATGTTGTAATAGGAAATTGCAAGCCCCCTTTTTTGGTTGCTTACATTATCATATATAAAATTTTTTTCAGATAGATGGATTCCTGCCCATGCAATTCCGCTTAATGCAGATGGAATGAAAATTAAGTAAAAGACATTTGAATTTAAAATCCATAATATTGGGACAAAGGGGGTTATTGCAGTTGAGAGGCATAGTGCTTTGTAGTTACCATATTTGTCTGCGAATTTCCCCCATAATTCTAAAACAATTAATGAAAAAATTGTGCCTGAGAAAATTATTATCATATATATCGTATACGAAAAATTTAAATGTCTTAATAGATAAACTACTAAAAGAGGGCTTGAAATTGCAGTTGTGAAAGTGAAGAAGAATCTAAATAATGAAAATTTTCCGAAGTTGTTTTTATTAGAATTAATTAAGAAATCCAAGAACGAAAAGTAATACCCTTTTTTTAATTTTATTTTTGGTTCGTATTGTTTATGAAGAATTTTCCAAGAAGTAAACCTACTTAGAAGTGCTAAAGAAAATAAAATTATAAATCCGAACATTATGTCGTGATTTTTTCCAAAATAATCTAAGAAAAACGCAGCAGAGATGGTAAGAACAACAGAGGTAAATCCTAGTAAGAGATTTCTTTTTGAAAAGTATTTTCCTCGGTGTTTTTTTTTGATAATGTCTCCCATCCAAGAGAACCATGATGGGTGTCCAAGATTTCCCGCAATTATATACAATGCAAAAGAAAATAGAACTAAAATTGGAAGTGATTGCAATAAAATTCCCTTATAGAATAAAATAGCAATTGCAATAAAGGGTAACCACATTAATGATTCAATAAGGATTGTTTTTAGAAGTATTTTTTTTCTAGAATATTTTTCAGGGAGTCTTGAACCGAACATTTGGCTTAGTGGACCAAGCAATCCACTGATAGCACTTATTATAACGACAACTGATGAACTTGAATTAATTGCAATTGCAAATGGAGAAATATAATAATGTCCAAATGAGTTTTTAGCTGAAGTAAAAATTCCTTCTTTGATACTATATTTTCTTGCTTTTTTTTTTAATTTTTTTATTTTGAGAGAATCTTTTTCTACCATCTTTTTAATTAGTTATATTTATATATTTATTAAAGTAATGATTTTTATGAAGAAAAAATTTTATGTTACAACACCAATATATTATCCAAATGATATTCCTCATGTTGGTCATGCATATACTACAATAGTTGCGGACGTTTTAGCTAGATGGAATTCTTCAAAAGGAAAAGAGGTTTTTTTCTTAACAGGTACAGATGAGCATGGGAAAAAAATTCAAAAAGCTGCTGAAAAAAAAGGTAAAAAACCAAAAGAGTTTGTTGATGGTTTGGTTCCTGAGTTTAAATCTGCTTGGAAGAAGTTGAATATTGAGTATGATAGGTTTATTCGGACAACTGATAAAGACCATGAGAAAATTGTTGTAGAAATTTTGAAAAAGGTTTATGATAAAGGAGATATTTACAAAGACGAATATGAGGGGTTGTATTGTACAGGATGTGAGGCATATTATACTGAAAAGGATTTAGTTGATGGTTGTTGTCCAATTCATAAGACAAAAATTGAAAAGTTGAAAGAGGAGAGTTATTTTTTTAAGTTAAGTAAGTATAAGGATAAATTGATTAAATTATACAAAGACAACCCTGATTTTATTTTACCGCATTCGAGAGCAAAGGAGATTATTAATCGTTTGAATGATGGGCTTTTGGATTTGAGCATTTCTCGTGCTAGTTTTGATTGGGGGATTCCATTGCCATTTGATAAAAAGCATATTACTTATGTTTGGTTTGACGCCTTAACAAATTATTATTCTGCAACAAGAGAAAAAGGTAAAGAGAAATTTTGGCCTGCGGATTTGCATATTGTTGCTAAAGATATAATGTGGTTTCACACAGTGATTTGGCCTGCAATGTTGTTGTCTGCGGGGATTAAGTTGCCGAAGTCTGTATTTGTTCATGGTTATTGGACATTTAATAAAGAGAAGATTTCAAAGTCAAGAGGAAAAGTTGTTAATGTTGATGAGTTGATTTCAATTGCAGGGGTTGATTCAGCGAGGTATTTTTTGTTAAGGGCAACTCCTTTTGGAGATGATGGGGATTTTTCAGAAAAGGCTTTGGTGGGTAGGCACAACAATGAGCTTGCAAATAAACTTGGAAATTTGGTTTCAAGAGTTTCAGCATTAGCAGAAAAATATGGGTTGGAAAAATGCGAAGTTAAATTATTGAAAAAATTAAATGAGAAGAAGATTGAAAAATTATTTGATAATTATGAGTTTGATAAAGTGTTGAATGAGATTTTTGGTTTTATTGATATTTGTAATGAATATGTTCAGAATAAAAAACCATGGGAGACTGGAGACAAAAAAGTTCTTTATGAATTGAAAGAATCTATTTTGAAAATTGCAGAATTGCTTTGGCCTTTTATTCCAGAAAGTGCAGAAAAGATTAAAAAACAGTTTAGTGCAACAAAGATTAAAAAGCAGAAAATTTTGTTTAAGAAAATAGGAGAGAAAAAATAAAATGTGTAATCAATGTGGAAAATATGAACCTTCTCCTGGAAATGTTCATATTGTTGAATCTCCTTCTTGGTTGGTTAATTTCTATAAAGAAAAAGCTATAGAAGAAGTAGTTAGAGAACAAGGGCATTTAGTGATAGCATCATTGAATTCTGATTATGATGAAAAGGGCAACTTTATTGGAGATTATTCAAAAGAATTTGAGATGGCTAAAAAATATGAAAAAAATATTTTCCAGAAAGATTTGTTTAAAAGAATAAAATGGAAGGAATAGTTGAATTTAAAGATTGGGAGCACCACAGGCGTACCCCGAAACATTTTTGAAAAAAATGTTTACTAAGGGCAAAACTGGACTTAAGAGTTGGGCAAATCTTACAAGTTGAAGATATTGAAGGTGCTGATAAACTTTTCAAACTTTCTGTGGATATTGGTGAAGAAAAACGAGTTGTTTGTGCTGGGTTAAAACCTTATTATTCTAAAGAAGAATTGGTTGGCAAAAAAATAATTTTGTTTGTTAATCTTGCTCCGAGAAAAATGCGCGGAATTGAAAGTCAAGGGATGCTTTTGGCTTCTGTAAGTGCAGCACCCAAGGGTGTATCCCGAAACTTTTCTGAAGAAAAGTTTACTGAGGGCAATGAAACACAAGTTAAATTAATTAAGCCAGATGAGGATGTTGAAGTTGGAAGTAAGATTAGATAAATTTATAAAGATATTTTCTTATAATTAAATATGAAAAAACTGGTGATTAATTTTTCAAATAAAACATTTTATACTTTAGTAACTATTGGTATTTTAATATTCGGTGGTTCTGTTATTTATGCTTATACAACTGATGGTTCTGGAAATCCTGCTGTGATGGGGCATAGTGTTGATGAAATTGATTTGGGTCCAATAACTGTTTCTGGAGAGAATGTTGGCATCGGGACGATGGTGCCTAATAAATTATTAGAAATTTCTTCTAATAATTATCCTACATTTAGATTAACTAATGAAGATACAGATACCACTACAAATGATATTATTGGAGCTATAGAATTTTATACAGAAGAAGATTTTGGCAGTTTACCTGGTGTAGCAGGAGCAATTCATTCAGTGGTTGAAAGTGCACCTGGAAGTGATAATGGAATGGCTTTTTTTACAACCAGTGCTGAAAATCCACCAACAGAACAAATGAGAATAACCCATGTCGGCTACGTCGGCATCGGGACGACGAGTCCAGAGGTGAAGTTACACGTGCGTGGCGAAATTATGGCTTCAGGTGGTGATCAAATTTATCACTGCCCTAAACTTAAAAGTGGTGATAGTGAGTGTACTTCCAATTGCATTGGACAGCTAACTCTTGATAGCACATGCACATATTGGTATGATGATGGTAGTGGATCAGGATGGGCATGCGTTGGTAGTAGCGTTCACGATTGTTCTTTTGTTGGGCGCTTAGTAAGTGACCAGTTTAGTTATGCGGCTTGGTAAGTGACTAGGGTTATTAGACATCTGATTTTTATTTTAATTACTTAATCCTAATTTTTGAAGAACTCTTTTAATTAAATGTTCTCGGTCTTTTTTAGAATCATATTCTGTACCTAAAATTTTTGCTGCGATTTCTTTGTAAGCTCTCGCTGAATTACTTTTTGGAGAGGTATGAACTACAGCGTCTCTTAAATTCAATGATTTTTGAATGTCTATATCTTCTGGAATCATTCCAAGAATGGGAGTTTCTAACATTTCTTTTACTGTTTCTGGTTGCATTTCTATTTTATTTTTTTTAACCCTTGTTATAATTATTCCAATAACTGGTTTTTTCATTTGTTCTGCAAGTTTGATTGTTTTTAGTGCGTCAGTAATTGCAGGCATTTCCGGATTTGTAATTATTATTAATTCATCAGCGATTTCAATTGCAGATATTGCTTCTTCGCCAAGCCCTGCAGCACAATCAACAATAACATATTCTGAAATTTCCTTGAATTCTTTTTTAAAGTCTTTTATTTTTTTTAATTCTATTTTTTTTAACTCTTTTACTGATAATGAAGAAGGCATGATTTTTATTCCTGATTCATGTTTATAAACCGCCTCAAAAGGTTCAGCTTTATTTAATAATACATGGTTTAAATTTATTGGGACTTCTGGGGAATTTAAATGGATTCCTATATTTGGTGTAGATAGATTTCCGTCTATGATTAATGTATCTTTACCAAAATAATTTATGGCTGCGCCTAGGTTTATCGCAGAAGTGGTTTTTCCAACACCCCCTTTACCAGATGTAATAACAATTATTTTTGACATCTTAAAAATATCCTTTTAGGATAGAAGAAATTGCTTTGTTGTGCTTATAAACTTTTCCAACATTTCCGCATATATTTTCAATTGTTCTAAATTTACATTTATTTCTTTCCCTCTGTAAAATATTTTCAGATTAACGTTTTTTCTGAATTCTCCTGATCGTTCTTTTTTCAATTCTTCAATTTTTCTAAACATTTCATATAATTCTATCACTTGTAGGAAATCTTTATCTTTCTTGAATAATTTTTTTACTTCTTCTATTTTTCCTATTGGATTAGAAGAAATTGAGGATATTTTCTTTTTTTTCTTGGCATGTTTTAATATACCATTGATACTTGTTTCAATCATTCTTCTCCACCTTAAAATGAGATTTAATACCACATCACAAGTTTTTGTATACTTCAAGCTAACATAAAGAAGATGATCTGCACTTATTTTTTCTTGAATTATTTCTTCCATGTAAATCTAATGATTAGAACTATACTGATTTAAGAATAAAGGCTTTTTATATTTATCTTTAAATTGTTCCTTTAATTTTTTTAGAATCTTTTTAGCTAATGTTAAAAATTCTTTTATTTTTTCAATTGTTATTATTTTTTGTTGTAAACTTTGAGAAAGAATAACAATTTTTTCATTTTTCATAAATTCCATTGAACTTTTTTCGTGTTCTTTTACAATATTAAATAATTCTAAAATTAATTTTATTTCCTGTTCTGTGATATTATATTTTTTAGCACATTTTTCTTCAAATGTTTTGAAATTTGTTTTTGGATTGTTGTAAAGTTTTATTCTTTTGTAAAGATATTCATATTGGAGTATTGAATTAATACACTTGGAGATGGCTATTTTTGTATCTATAAGAATTTTTAATAAGAGTTTTTTATCTTTAATTAATGGAAAGGTTACATAAAGCATATGGTCCACTGTGGAGATTGTTTTGTTTGCTTCTTGGAGATTTTCTAGGAATTTATTCATTAAATAATTAAGAAAAAGAAGTTGATATAAATTGTGGTGATTAACTCAATTCCAAAATAGCTTCTGCTAAATCACCTGTTTTTTCAAGTGTTTCTTTTGCTTTTAATTCTGAAACTTCTGTTTTTTCCATAATTGTTTTTATGTCGTCTTCTGAGATTTCAGGAGCAGAAGTTTCTTTTTTAATTTCTCCAGCAATCTGAAAAGTTTCTTGCCCTTGCATTTTAACTTTTGTTACAGAAGGAGACTCAATTATTATTTTGGTGTTATCTGTTTTCTCAATTATAACTCTTGAAGCGTCAATTTCTTCTTGAGAGATTCCCATCTGTTTCATAGCTGCTTGCATTTTTTTTGGGTTCATTCCTGGGAACATTTTAATTAAAGAAAATTGGTAAAGAAAATCTGAAAATAATTATCAGAATTA
>CAZGTS010000026.1:0-7899 GCA_964528865.1 Candidatus Woesearchaeota archaeon | reverse complement strand
AAATCTATAAAATATAAAGCCCCATAGTACAGTGGTCAAGTATGCGAGGTTCTGAACCTTGTGACCCAGGTTCGAATCCTGGTGGGGCTATTAATTCTATTAAGTGAAGTGATATTGGTAAAATTTATAAATGCTCTTCCCTTTTGTAAAATATGGAAGAAAAAGAAATTGGTATTGTTTCCAGTTACTTTGAACATGTAGGCGTTGCAGCAATAAAACTTTCAGGAAAATTGAATGTTGGGGACAAAGTACATATAAAAGGGAATACGACTGACTTTAAAAAAAAGATAAGCAGTATGCAAATAGAAAGAGAAGATGTAAAAAAAGCGAAAAAAGGCGACCACATTGGAATAAAAGTTTCTGAAAGAGTAAGACCTAATGACAAAGTTTTCTTAGTTTAATAAATGTAAAATTTATGCATAAATTATTTCTAATTTTAATAGTTCAACCTCTCAAAAATATAAAAATTTAAATAGGTTTAATATTTCAAATTTATAAGCCCCGATAGTTCAGAGGCCAAGAATGCCGCCCTCTCAAATACGAATGTTATGTTTAAATTAGACCAAAAATCTAAAATGAACAATAAGAAGAGGTGATTAAAGCTCGACGAGAGAAAAGGTCTATGCATCTCAATGCAATCTCTTCTTTTGGAGATAGGCGGTGACCCGTGTTCGAATCACGGTCGGGGCGTTTCATAAATGTGTTCGTTAAATAGTCATAAAACAAGAACACATTTATCCGTTACTTTGGACAAAATAGTTTAAACAGAAAGGGAAATTGAAAAGAAACCGCAAGGTGTCTTTTATGTTCGAGTCTTGGTAGGGGCGTTTCTAATTATGCATACCTACCCAAAACATTTAAATAGTCTAATGAATATATATTCTTAACTAAATTAGGAGACAAATAAAATGCCAAACAAAGACAAAACAGGGCCCCGAGGAGAAGGCCCTTTAACTGGAAGAAGATTAGGCCCTTGTGGAAGAGGATTTGCAAGAAGAATCGGAATTAGACAAGGTGCGGGCAGAGGACTTGGGTTTAGAGCAAGAACCTTTTCTGAAGAACCAATTACTTTAACAGAAGCTGAAGAAAAAAAGATTTTAGAAGCAGAACTTAAAGAAGTTGAAAATGAAAAAAAAGATGTAGAAAAAAGGTTAAAAGAACTTAAAAAATAATTAAAAATGCCTAGACCTTGTATAAGAAGAAGAATTAGAGGAAATCCTAATTCTTCTTACTTTAAACCAGCAGGAATAAGAATGATTGACTTAGAAGAAACTCTTTTAACTATGCCTGAATTTGAAGCGATAAGATTAGTTGATTTTAAAGAAACTTCACAAGAACAAGCAGGAGAACAAATGCAAGTCTCTCAATCAACTCTCTCAAGAATTTTAAAATCAGGGAGGAAAAAAATATCAGATGCAATTGTAAACGGTAAAGCGATTAAAATAACAAAATGAAAAATGAAAATTTAAAACAAGCAACATTAAAATCCGCAAAAGGCTTATGGAAGGCATTCCCAATGATATTAGGAATGATTTTACTAATAAGTTTAATTTCTGCTCTAATCCCAAAATCATTTTACACCGCAGTATTTAGTCAGAACATTTTTTTAGATTCAATTATTGGGGCATTAGTAGGAAGCATTTCTGCAGGCAATCCAATAACAAGTTATATCTTTGGAGGAGAAATGCTAAACCAAGGAATTGGGCTAATTGCAGTAACAGCTTTTATTGTTTCTTGGGTTACTGTTGGAATAATTCAATTTCCTGCAGAATCAGCAATCTTAGGAAAGAAATTCGCTCTTTTAAGAAATCTAACTTCATTTGTTTTTTCAATTATTGTAGCAATTTTAACAGTCATTCTTTTGGGGGCACTAACATGAAAATAAAAGAAAAATTAAAACAACTTCCTGGTTCTTGGTATTTTTTAGGAGCAATAATCTTAGTTTATCTTTTATTTTCAATTTTTAATCAAAATATTTATCAAAATAGTCTGAGCTTTTTTTCTGAACTTATATTAAAAATAATCCCCATCTTTATTTTAATTTTTATTTTAATGGCTTTATCAAATTATTTTATAACTCCGGAATTTGTAATAAAACATCTTAAAGAAAAAGGGGTCAAAAAATGGTTTTATGTAATCATTGGAGGAATTTTATCTTCAGGCCCAATTTATATGTGGTTTCCTCTTTTATCTGATTTAAAAAACAAAGGATTAGATTATGGGTTAATATCTTGTTTCATTTATAATCGTGCAATAAAAATTCCTTTACTACCTTTAGCAATAATTTATTTTAATTGGACATACATCTTTATTTTAACTTTTGTAATGATATTTGTTTCAATTATCCAAGGAATTTTAATAAATAAATTAATGGAGGTTAAAAAATGAAAATAGCAATAGCATCAGAAGGAAAAAATGAAAATTCAAAAGTAAGCCAAAGAGGAGGAAGAGCTCCTTATTATCTTATTTTTGAAAACAAAAAACTTTTAGAAGTAATCAAAAATCCTTTTGCAGTCGGTGGTGGAGGAGCAGGTTTTTCAGTTGCATACATGTTAGCAAATAAAAAAGTTAATTTAGTTATTGCAGGAAAAATTGGAGGAAATATGCAATCTGCATTAGAAAGAAAAAATATTCAGTTCAGAGAAGAAATAAATAAAAAAGTAGAAGAAGTAAAATAATTCATGGAAAAAAATATTCCAAAAATTATAAAAATTCTTTCTAAAAAATATTCTTCTTCTAGTAAGACAACTCTAAATCGTATGCGCAAAAAGCCAAATGCATTTAAAATTTTAATTTCTTGTCTTCTCTCATTAAGAGCAAGAGATGAAAACACAGAAAAAGTTTCAAAACAACTTTTCGCAGTTGCAGATACTCCTGAAAAAATATCCAAACTACCAATAAAAAAATTAGAAAAATTAATCTTCTCTTCAGGACATTATCACAAAAAAGCAAAAACCCTAAAACATGTTTCCAAAGAATTAATCAAAAAGTTCAATTCTTCAGTTCCTTCAACTCAAGAAGAATTACTTTCAATAAAAGGAATCGGCCCAAAAACAGCAAATATTGTTTTAGCATTTGCTTACAATCAACTTGTTCTTCCAATAGACACACATTGTCATAGAGTTCCAAATAGACTCGGTTGGGTAAAAACAAAAACCGCAGAACAAACAGAAAAAGAATTAGTAAAAACTCTTCCTAAAAAATACTGGAAAGAATTCAATGCAATCTTTGTTCAATTTGGAAAAGAAATCTGTCAACCAATTTCTCCTTGGTGTTCCAAATGCCCTCTCAACAAGTATTGCTCAAAAATTAATGTCATAAAAAGCCGATAGAAATCCTTTTAAAGCAAGATTAAAAATCTTCCACTAAAATCTTTTGTAAAGACAAAAGACTTTTAAACCAATTTTCTCTTTTCTTCACATGAAGCGTTCAAGCCGTAGATGGAAAAAAAAAGGTCAGATGCGTTGGAAATGGCAACGTAAAAGACTTAGAAAAGAAAAGCATAAAAGAAAACTAAAACGAGCTAGAAGCAAGTAATAACAATTCTAAAATACCTTTTCTAGAACAATAATATATAAAAGAAGATTCTGATTTTAAAATAAATGACTAATTTCATTAACTATGTTTATAATTTATTTGAAGAATATCACAAAACAGACGGGCATAATCGTAATTTATTGAGAAATGATATAAAAGACATGGTTTTAACTGGGGAGCAAATTTTAGAATCAGGAATAACAGATTTCACAGAAAGACAGGATAAATATGAAACAGATAAAGAAGAATTAGAAGGTGAATTAGAAGATGAAATTGAAGAATTAAAAGAAGGGCACGACAAATACAAAAAAGTATATCAAAAATTAAAAAATTTATATCAAAGATTAAAAGAGGAAAAAGACATAGGTTTTAAATATAATAAACTAGCCAAAATAGAAAAAATAATCCAAGGAAAACAAGGACCAATTATTGATGAAATAAAAGAAGCTATTAAATAAATTAATCAATTCTGAATAACAATATTTATAAGTAATTTCAATTCTAATATTATATGGAAAGTACTATTTGGACAGAAAAATTTAGGCCTTCTCAATTCTCTGAAATTGTTGGACAAGACAATATTGTGAAAAGAATTGAATCTCTAACAAACTCACTGAACATACCTCATTTGCTATTTGCAGGCCCAGCAGGAACAGGAAAATCAACTTTAGCATTAATTGTTGTAAAAGAACTTTTCAAGCAAAATTGGAAAGATAATTATCTTGAATTAAATGCTTCTGATGAAAGGGGAATAAATGTTGTAAGAGAAAAAGTAAAAAACTTCGCAAGAACAAAATCAATTGGGAACGTATCTTTTAAAGTAATCTTCTTAGATGAAGCAGATGCTTTAACCCCAGAAGCTCAACAAGCACTAAGAAGAACCATGGAAAATTATTCTGCAACTTGCAGATTTATTCTATCTTGTAATTACTCCAGTAAAATCATTGACCCAATTCAGTCAAGATGTGCAATTTTCAGATTCAAACTTTTGGAGAAAAAAGACATTGAAAAAGTCATAAATCATATTGCGCAAAAAGAAAATTTAACAATCACCCCTGAAGCAATAGAAATCCTCTACGAAGGAAGTGAAGGTGATTGCAGACGATGCATCAATCTTATCCAATCAACAACAGCAATTTCTCCATTAATAACTCCTGAACTTCTCTCAGCAATGATCTCAAGTGCAAAACCAAAAGACATCAAAGTTGTTTTAGATTATGCACTCTCTGGAGATTTTCAAAAATCAAGAGAAAAACTTTTAGATGTCATGCTAAAAGAATCAATTTCCGGACAAGATGTAATAAAAGCAATTCAAAAAGAAATCTGGAATCTCACTATCGAACCAGAAATAAAAGTTAAGCTCACAGAAAAAACCGGTGAAACAGAATTCAGAATTGTCGAGGGTTCAGACCCTTTTATTCAACTTCAAGCACTTTTAGCAAGTTTTGTCTTGGCGGGTTTGGGGAAAGGGTAAAATGAAAATTTTCATTATATGCAGCAAACATTTTTATAATAAAGTTCCAAGAATAGCAAAAGAATTACAAAAATATGGACATGAAATAACATTCCCAAATTCTTATGGAAAACCTTTTGAAGAAGAAAAAATGAAAAGAAAAGGTTTAGAACATCACGTAGAATTCAAACAAAAAATGATGAGATTACATGAACCTAAGATAAAAGAAAACGACGCTATACTTGTTTTAAATTTTGAAAAAAAGGAAATTCAAAATTATATCGGGGGAGCAACTTTTATGGAAATCATAAAAGCATGGGAGTTAAATAAAAAAATATTCTTATACAATCCTTTGCCAAATTGCAGTTTCACAGATGAGTTAATTGGAATAAATCCAATAATTATAAATGGGAATCTAAGCTTAATAAGATGACTTGGGTAGAAAAACACAGACCAAAAACATTTGAAGAAATTAAAGGCCAAGATATTGCATTAACACAAATAAAAGAATTCATTGAAAAATTTAATCTCAGAAAACTAACGAAAAGTGTAAAAAAAGCTTTAGTTCTCCACGGACCTCCTGGAACAGGCAAAACAACAATCGCACATGCAATTGCAAAAGAAACCAATTCAGAAATCTTTGAACTAAATGCTTCTGATTTTAGAAACAAAACAAAAATCCAAGAAATTCTAAAACCAGCAATTGAACAAAAATCATTAATTAAAAAAAACAAAATAATCCTCGTAGACGAAGCAGACGGAATAAGCGGATATTATGACCGAGGAGGAATAAAAGAACTTTTAGATTTAATTGCTTATTCGAAATACCCAATAATAATTACTGCAAATGATATCTGGAACAAAAAATTAAAAAACCTAAGAAAAAAATCAGAACTAATTCAGATAAATGAAATCAACTACAAGGTAATAAGAGATGTCTTATTTGAAATATTAAGAAAAGAAAATTTATTTGTAGAATACGATCTCGTCACAAAAATTACCTTCAATGCAAAAGGAGATTTAAGAGCAGCAATAAATGATTTACAAACATTCTCAAAAACAAAAGATATTTCAGCTACAATTGACGAACGGAACAAAGAACAAAGTATATTTGATGTGTTAAAAAAAGTGTTCAAAACAAAACCAACAAATGATTTATTGGGAGTCTATGATTCTGTGAACATGTCAACTGACGAAATAATTTTATGGGTGGAAGAAAACATCCCTGCTGAATACCAAGGAGAAGAACTTGCAAAAGCCTACGAAGCGCTAAGTAAAGTTGATTTATTTAAAGGAAGAATTTACAAACAACAATACTGGAGATTTTTAGTTTACGAAAATATTTTTTTAAGTTATGGAATTTCTGCTGCAAAAAAAGATGTCAAAACAAATTTCACGAGCTACCAAAGACCAAGTAGGATTTTAAAAATCTGGCTCAACAACCAACGAACAGCAAAGAAAAAATCAATCGCACAAAAATACGCACAATTAGTTCACGTCGGACAAAAAAGAGCAATGAATGAATTTCCAATCATAAAACAAATTATCAAATCAAATCCTGCAATTCAAAAAGAACTTAAACTTAATCAAGAAGAAATTTTGTATTTAGAAAAATAACTAACACTGGGCACTTGTTGCAGAACCTGTTCCATAACCAAATCCAGGACTTGGACTTGCTGAACTTAAAACCTCATTACATTCTTCAGGAGCCTCATTAAATGCTGAGCAAATTGTTTTCAAATAAGATGCTGAATCTCTTCCTGAACTTGCCTGTACTCCATTAATAACTAAACTAGGACTTCCGCCAACTCCATAACTATTACTCAAATCAGAATCTTCTCCATAATATCCATCTGATTTTCCACTAGAAATACATTTGTTCATCTTTCCTTGGTCAATCTTAGCTTCAATTAAACATCTATCTGAATCACCATCCTCTAAAAAACATCCTAAATAAGCATACCATTTGCTCGGTTGCTCTTCTCTAATACAAACCTGGATAGGTGTTTCTATTTCTTCAGGATCATGCATAAAATAATGAACAAACCGAATTTTTACATCAATAGTATCTCCTAAAGCTTTTATTACAGGGATAATCCCTTTTTCTGCTTGAGTACCATATGGGCAATGTGTCATAATAAATAACTCAACTTCAGGTTTATCAGATTTAAGAATTTCAGTAGGTTGTTGTTGTGAAGGTTGACTAGTCTCAGTTAACGAAACCAATTCATTACCTTGTTGTATCCATTTACCATCTTTAGTAAAATATAAAGGAACATTTTGTCCATCTATAGAAAAAACAATTTCATAAAGACCACTTTCCTCATTAACAGATTCAATACTTCCTTCTCCTTGCCCTCCAGACAATTTATTATTAAAAAAATCTAAAGCCAACTCATTTATTTCTCCTTCGTTAATGGCTCCTCCAGTAATAATTCCTCCTGTCATGCCTCCAAAATTTCCAATTAATAATATCAAACTCAAAATCCCGAGCACAAATGTTGAAAGAATCCATGGGTTTTCCCTTATTTTTTTTGTGAGTTTTCCCTCTTGATGACTTTGAATTTCCCCTATACTTTCTTTTTCCGAAGTTTTATTTTTTTCATCCATATTTGTTTCAAGAAAAATTCGTTTAAAAACATTTTGGTAAAATTAGTTTCATTTAACATCGCGATTAAGAGAAGTTTCTGGAACGAAGTGGAAGAAATTTGGGAAATTTGCGAGCTGAGCAAATTTTCTCTTAATCGCTGTTAAGCTCCCCGAGCCATAGGCGAGAGTGCAACGTGGTCGAGGATTTAGAAGAAATCCGAAGAAGTTGATTTTTGGTCACGTTCAAGGACATTCAATTTGTTCTGTCATATTTATATAACATCTTTTTTCAGAAATTATACCTATACATCCGGAGGTTC
>CAZGTS010000025.1:0-8032 GCA_964528865.1 Candidatus Woesearchaeota archaeon | reverse complement strand
AGTGTCCAGTCACGTTCGCGTCTCCTGCAACGTTTAATTTGTTTTGCGGACTCGTCGTTCCGATGCCGACGTTGCCGTTGGTATAGTATAAATTATCATTATACTCATTCCAAAGAATAGAATAATTTTTGTAATTGTCCCATGTAAATCCAGTATAAATGTCTGAAACATCTTTATAAATAACCGACATTGCAGTAGGCAAAACTATCAGCATACTCAAAATCAATATTAGCATTATACCTGTCTTTTTTTTACTTTCCATGTTTGCCTCTATTTCTATCATATTTTTTATTACTATTTATATTTTCTCATTTACATAACATTTTTGAAATACCTCGGATATAAACTATTTTTTAATTGATAAGAATTGCCATGAGACATATATGCTTCCCATGAATTAAATGATTCCATTAATTTATCAAAACTTATAATCTCTAAATCATATTTTTTAATTTTTCTTTGGACAGTTTTTAGAAATCTTTTCACAGTGCTTTTTCTGACTAATCTATGATTGTTAAAAATTTTATAGCCAAGAAAATCAATTCCCAATGTGACTGGAAAAATATTTGCTTTTTTTGGATGAAGTGTTAATTTTATTGAAACAAAAAATAATTTAATCTTTTCTTTAATTTTATGGAGTTCCTGTTTTGACTCCTGCAATATAACAAAATCATCCATATAGCGAATATAAAATTTTATTTTTAGCTCATATTTTACAAACTCGTCCAGTTCATTTAAATAAATATTAGCAAATAATTGGGAAGTTAAATTGCCAATTGGAATTCCTTTCTCTATGCTATCTATTATATTATCTAAAAGCAATAATAATTTTTCATCTGCAATTTTCTTTCTTATAACTTTTTTTAGAATTTCATGGTTAACTGAAGGAAAATATTTTGAAACATCGCATTTCAAAACATAATAATTATTGCCGGATTTTCTGATGAATTTTTGAAGTTTGTCTGCTCCTGCATGAGTGCCTTTGGTTTTCCTGCAGGCATAAGAATCATAAATAAACTTTGTTTCAAATATTGGTTCAATCACAGAATGAACCGCATGATGAATTATTCTGTCTCTGAAAGGCAGGGCGGAAATTTTTCTTTCTTTTGGCTCAAAAATAACAAAGTGCCTGTATTTTCCTGTTTTAAAAGTTTGGTTTTGCAATTCATATTGCAGTTTAGATAATTCTTCCTCTAAATTATAATTAAATCTGATAACTTCTGGGAATTTATTTTTCCCTCTTCTTGCTTTTAAATAAGCATTATGCAAAGTTTCATATTTGCAGACTTGTTCAAATAAATTTTTATGTATTTTCATTTTTTAACAACCTCCCAATATCCGCCTGTTTTTGAACTGCCCTCAAATTCAATTTTGCCTTCTTTCTTTAATTGTGTTAACCATCGTTCTATTGTTCTTTTAGCCAGACCTAAATCTGTCTCAAAATGAATAACTCTTTTTCCGGGGTTATTTTTAATATAATCAAAAAGAGAATTTACTCCGCCATTTACTCCGCCATTTACTCCGCCATTTACTCTCTCGCTTCTTTTGAAAATAGTTCTGAAAGAGCCTCTGCTTTCTTCAAAAATCGGTTTCTCCAAGCCCTCATTAGTTAATGCTTCAATAATATTCAAACTGCCTCTTCCCCATGCATCAATAAGACCAGCATAGTAAAATACTTTTGCGAGGAGAGGATTTTTTGGCTTAGATTCATGCTCCTTGTATAAATCAGCAATCTCTAACGATTCAGGTAATTTGCCGGGATTTGCAATGACAATTTTTGAATCATACATTTTAATATAAATAAAGCCATGTTCAAAATAATTTCTGTGAATCATGGCATTAATAATTGCCTCTCGCAATGCTTCAATAGGAATCTCCCATTTTTCTTCTCTCAATAAACCTTTTATTTTTGCGCTTATTCTCAGGTGTTCTTTCAAAAATGAAATTGCATTATCAACATTCTCAAAAAGATTTCCATTATAATCTTTCATATCAATAAACTCTTTTTTTGTCACTCCTTTAAATCTCCCGCATTTTACGAGATTATTTTCAAAAAACTTTGAGGGATTTTTTCCAAATAAAATAATTCCTGCATTGGTAATTTTACCTTTGATAATTAGATTTAATTTTTTTAGTATTAATTCTTTGCTTTTTTCCTTAATCACAATTCTCTTTGATTTTTTTGCCAATTCAGCAAATCTTGAAATCAAAGTGTTATCAATATCTTTTAATATCGCACCCTTGCAAATTTCACTATCCCATCTTAATTTATTTTTATTTTTTTTTAAAATTAAATTTTCCAATTCTTTGGCGCTTAATTTTTTATCTTCGTCAGCAACACGCATATAAGCCCTGCCATAAGCATAATAAGGTTTATCTTTTCCGGAAAATTCAACAGAGATGCATTTTTTATCTTTAATTTTTCTTTCATAAATTTTAGGGAATATTTTTGGCTCAATTTTTGCGGATATTTGCTGGGATATATCTCTTAATGTTTTTTCACTGATGCTCTGCCCAACAATTTCTCCATTTGGTTTTATTCCAAAAATAATTTTTCCTTTTTGATGTTTATTCAAAATACCAACTATTGAAATAATCGCTTCTTTTAATTCAGAAGTTGATTTCTTAAATTCCGATGTTTCAGATTCTTTTAATTTTTGTGTTTTCATTTTTCTTTTTTTGTATAAAAATCCAGCAGTGTTCAATCATTTACTAACCGCTGGATTTTATTTTAATATTTGACCTTGCGGTCTGGATTTGAATTGATGTAGTTCCATTGCGCTGTTCATAAGCTCCTTAAAGCTATTGAATCTGACTTTGAAACTTTTGCAGCAGCGGAAACCAATGTTGTTGTTCACATTGGAAGGCGCATTATTCAAATTCGCACAAAACAGCCCCGCATTAGCCCCATTATTCCAATTGCCCCCGCGTTTAACCGCCAAGCTGATGACAATCCAACCCATTCCTATTAAGGAATATTAGTGTATTTTTTATACCAACCTCCCAGCATTCTGCCTATTTCATTTATTAATTTTGAGCCGTATTCATATTGGGAGAAACTAATAAACTGCAAATCCTTGGAAAGCCGAAAAAAAATTCTTAATTTATCTAACTCAACAATCGCTGTCTGCAATGATTGTTTTTTATCAAAATCATTGTTTGATTGAATAATGCTCTCTAAAAAATTCAGTGAAGTGTTTTCTATTTTTTGCGCCATTGTATATTTTTCTGATTTTGGAAATTTATTTAGCAAAGTGTGAATCCATTTGATGAATTCGTATGTTTTATGAAAAATTTTCATGTCTTCTATCATATTTTTTGCTCCATATTTTTTCTCATCTTCATTTTTTTACTTTAATTTTTTTCGCGACCGCCTTCGGCGGTTCTTTTCTTCCTCATTCTTCAGTTTTGTCCTCCTACAGATTCCCAATCCCCAGGCACCAGATTAGGAACTACTGCAGCAGCGGAAACCAATGTTGTAGCTCACATCGGAAGGCGCAGTACCCAAAAACACACAAAACAGCCCCGCACGAGCCCCAAAATTCCAATCGCCCCCGCGTCTAACCGCCCGAGTTGAACTACTTGTAGTTGGAAAATAAGTTCCGTCGTTTCCATATTTTGTCCATAATCCTGTGGTTGAATCCTGCCATTGACTTTGAGCATTAGCATAATACCACCCAGCTGTTCCGGTGCCTGATGCTGCACTGCCTTCTGGATTTATCACATCAACTGTCGTATTTGTCCATTCCCAGACATTCCCCACCATGTCATAAACGTCTTCAGACGAATAACAACCCGAAACTCCATTTTTGTTATAACTTGTATTGCATGCGTGGTTTGAGATAAAATAACTACAATATTCAGTGCTATCAACCACGCAATCATACGGACTTGCAGAAAGAGTAGCGGGCAAATAATAAACTTTTCCCTGCAGATTTGCAGCAGCCAACCACTCCTCGTCTGTGCAAAGACGTTTTCCTACATTAGCGCACATTTGCCTTGCCTGCTGTTGCGAAACTCCGACAAGAGGGGCAACATTAACTTTAGAATACGCAGCAGCAGTTGTGCCCGTATCAGAACTCACACTTCCAAATACTCCATTATCCGGGGTGCAATAACTTGGACAATAACTGGCATGCTGATAACTCCCGCAATTATTCCCGACAACCTCGCATCCCGGAGTTGACGCCTCATATTTATCAATGCAAAAACCGCCAACTTTACTAATATAAGCCATGTTTTCCGGGCAAGTATCTGAATAAACAAACCCAGTTATTTTGGCGTCACCAACCACATGCAATTCTTCTTCCGGTGCAGTCGTGCCGATGCCGACGTTGTTGTTCGTCGAATCAACAAAAAGTGTATCCACATCAACACTCAAATTCTGAGTAACATTCAACCCACCAGTAATCCGAACCCAACCATTCAAAAGATTATCAATAATCTCCCCAAACGCAAAACTTATCTTCTCCCCCAAACTCAAATTCCCAGTAATATTAACATCCCTCGCATAAACATCCCGAAACAACTGGTCAGACAAAGTATGATTAGTCCGATAAATCCCATCAACATACTCGCACAAATAAGACGGAACAGAAGTAATCTTCGAAACATCAATATCAACAAATCCAACCCCGTCATTCTCCGTCACAATCGTCGACGAATTTGACAAAACAACCCCTGTGCAATCTATGCTAGTTGTAAAATTAAAAACATAATCAAACGACGTGCTTCGTTGCAAATTCCTGCCCCAAAACAGGGGTACACTAGGTAGTGCAGAACCATCTAAAGGTTTTACATAAATCGGCAAAGAAGCCACACTACCAATTAATAAAATTCCAATAATTAATATTATTTTCCTATTCATTTAACTTCCAGTAACCTCCTTTTGCTCCCCCCACTCTTTCAAGTAATCCCTTCTTTTTAAGTTTTGAAATATTTTCTTCAATCTTCCTTGAAGAAATTCCAACTAAATCAGAAAGTTCTTTTGCTGAAATCCGATTATCTCTCATCATAAATTGCACTATTTTCTCCTGACTCTTAGTCAATCTTTCTCCGACCTTTTCTCCGACCTTTTCTCCGACCTTATCTATCCCCTTCCTCCTAAAAATACTATAAAACTTCCTCCCCAATTCTTTAAACTCAGTCTTAGGCTCCAACTTTAAAATCTTTTCAATCCCCTTCCCCCAATTCTCAACAAAATGAACTCTATGAAACATCTCAGCAATCAACTCATTCCTTCTCTCAGAAACTTTCTCCTTCCTAATCTTCTCAATAGTCAAGCCTCCAAACAACAAACCAGGACTCCTAACCTCCACTCTATCCCTAAAAATCGCCAAATGAACTGCATCATTACTCCAATAATCTCTATGACAAAAAGCATTAATAATAGCCTCACGAAAAGCACTCTTATCTATTTCAGGAACATCAATCCTCTTTAACCCCTCAACCCTCATTCCAATATTAACATGTCCCAAAAAATACTTTTCTCCCTCCTCAATTAAATCAAACAAACTCCCCTCAAACTCCTGCATATCAATACTAACAAGAGTATCTTCTGTCCCAAAAACCGCACACCTCAACTTAGCATTTCTAAAAAATTTCTTAGGATTCTTCCCAAACAAAATCACTCCTGCATTAAGCAACTTACCCTCATTAACCAACCCTAATTTCTTCAAAGAATCCTCAACACCCTCAAACTCCTTCCCAGAATCCTTCAAAAACCATCTCAACTTTTTCTTATCAATATTCCCAACTTTAGCCCCTTCACAAATTTTACTATCCCATCTCAGCTTACCTTTATTTTTCTCCAAAATCAACTTCTCCAACTCCTTAGCAGAAATTAATTTATCTTCGTCGGCAACACGCATATAAGCTCGACCATAAGCATAATATGGGGAATTACTTCCCTTAAATTTTATTAAAATGCATTTCTTACTTTCCAAAACAATTTCATTAATCTTAGGAAAAATCTTAGGTTCAATTCTTGAAGAAATTTGCTGAGAAATATCCCTTAATGTTTTTTCATTTACACTCTGACCAATAACCTCTCCATTAAATTTAATGCCAAAATAAATCTCCCCTCTTTCATGCTTATTTAAAATAGCAACAATAGAAATAATCGCTTCCTTTAATTCAGAAGTTGATTTTTTCAACTCCAAAATTTCTGTTTCCTTAAATTTCATTTTTTAACCTCTCCAAACCCGACCCCGTCATTCTCCGTCACAATCGTCGACGAATTTGACAAAACAACCCCTGTGCAATCTATGCTAGTTGTAAAATTAAAAACATAATCAAACGACGTGCTTCGTTGCAAATTCCTGCCCCAAAACAGGGGTACACTAGGTAGTGCAGAACCATCTAAAGGTTTTACATAAATCGGCAAAGAAGCCACACTACCAATTAATAAAATTCCAATAATTAAAACTAATAATAATTTATGACTAAATTTAGAAATCTCAATACCTTCTTTATCTACAAATTTTAATTTATCCATTTCCTCTTTTCCATTTAATAAATAAAATTCCTAACGTAATCACTAAAAACTATCCAACTACTTTCACCTTCAATAAAAATTTTATTTTATAAAAATAATCAGGATTAGAACTATTTAAAGATTATCCATCCAAAGTATAATTAAATAATTTTATAAACATATATTCATTTTTAAAACAAGGTGTGTATGTTTTTCAACAAATCAAAAAGAGCCATGTCTGTAATTGTTACAACTCTAATTATAATTGTATTAGTATTAGTTGCCATAGGAACTACATGGGTAATAATTAAAGAAGTTCTTAGCGAAGGAACAGACCAAATCGCAACATCACAACTTTCAATTTTTTCTAGAATGGGTCTTAAAATAGTAACAGCAGAAGTTAACGAAGATACAGAAAGACTCGTTGTTAAAGTTAAAAGAAATCAGGGCGGAGGAAATTTAAGCGGAATAGTTTTCGTCGTCGGTAATGAAACCTTTTCTAAATCTGTTAAAAGAGAAACTGATTTAAAGGAATTAGAACAAAGAACATTTTCCTTTTTCTTATCTGAATTTGGTTTAAATTTAGACACTGCCGAAGAGATTTCTATAGCCCCGATAACTACCTCTGATGGAGAAGAAATAATAGGCGCAATTATGGACACCTCCCAAATAAAACAAGTCACTCTTGCAGACCAAACCCCTGATTGTTCTGAAAATTCAGATTGCGGAACAGATAGTTGGGTGCCTGAAATAAAATACTGTAGTGAAAATAATGTTTTACAAGAATGGATTGAACATCTTTGCGAATCAGAACTGTGCAGTATTCAATCAAACCTTATAATAAAAGAAGATTGTTCTGCACAAAATAAAATATGTTTTGCAGAAGAATGTATAGAAGAATTACCCTCTTGCTCTGAAAATTCAGATTGCGGAACAGATAGTTTGGTAACTGGAACAGAATATTGTTATGAAGAAGAAATTTGGCAAATTTGGAAAGAATATAGATGTGAAAGTGATATATGTATTGAAAATATAAGTATCCAATTTCAAAATGATTGTTCTTCTCAAAATAAAGAATGTTTTGTAGGTGAATGCTTTACTCCATTAGAATGTTTTGAACATAGTGATTGTAACGTCGGAGAAATGTGCAAAGAAAATATGTGTGTCCCAGAATACCCTCTTTATTCAGGAACAATTTATTCAATATGGCCAATAGGCGGAGGAGAATACCTTGACGACTTATTGCTTCCAAAATCAGAAATTAATTATTTAAATTATTTTATTGGATTCACAGGAGATGAATCCCAATGTTTAAAAATAATTCAACATGTTTATCCTGATTCTCCAGAATATAATAGTTATATCAAACTCAACTCTACAAGCAAGATTCAAGCAGGAGACACTTATAAAATTTGGGAAACATTATGGGGATGTGATAACTAACTATTACTTTATTCCTCTTCTTTTTTCCTTTTTTTAATTATAATTATCACCAAGATAACCATTATCACAAAGATAAATATTCATCTCTCAAAACATAATAATATCCTAACTGGA
>CAZGTS010000024.1:0-8051 GCA_964528865.1 Candidatus Woesearchaeota archaeon | reverse complement strand
AAGATTAATCTTTCTTTAAGAATGAAATTTCAAGAACATAGAATTGGTTCTGGAAAGTATTTTGTTTATGGAATGTTTTCAAAAAGAGTGAATGAAATTATTTCTGAAATTAAAGATAATGAATTTATTGGTAAAGTGGGAGTTCATATTCATCGAAAGTCGCAGAATACAAGTGAGTGGGAACTTAAAGAAGAGTTAGAGGATTCGTTGACAAAAGAGAGTCTGGAAAGAATTGATGTTTTTAATTTGGGAGGGGGGCTTCCGACAAAATATCGTAGTTATGTTTCAAAAGTTTTACCTTATATCTTTGAGAGAATTGTTGTCGCAAAGAAATTTTTAGAGCAATATAATATTGAGGTTTATATTGAGCCCGGGAGATTTTTAGCATCTCCATCGATAAAATTAGAGACAGAGATTATTCAGATTCAAGAAAATAATCTTGTAGTTAATACTACTATTTACAATTGCGCCTTAGATACTATTTTGACTGGAACAAAAATGTTGATAGAGGGAGAATTGGATGACTTTGCACCCAAGAGTGTACCGCCTCACTGCGTTCCCGGCATACCAAAGAAAATGGCACGAGAATACCGCCTCGCCAAGAAGGCTCCCGGCACAAGACCTGTTGCACAGGCAAGACCTGCTACGCAGGCGAGAACCTCTAACGAGGTACCCTCTGATTTGATGCAGGATAGAACACTTGGGGGCAAAGACGGAAAGTTCTATTTGATTAAAGGGAATTCTCCTACAAGAGATGATATTTTTAGGTATAAAGTTAAATTAAAAAATCCAAAAGTTGGTGATAAAATCGTTTTCTTAAATGCAGGGGCTTATAATTATACAACTGATTTTTTTGGTTATAATAAATTGAGGACTGAAATTGTTGAAGATTTTTAAACTACCTTTTCTTTTAATTAAAATGCTAACAAAAAAACAAATTTTAGAAGTTCGAGAACATTTAGAAAAAGCACAAAACCCCATTTTCTTTTTTGATAATGACGGAGACGGGCTTTGTTCGTTTCTTTTATTACAGAGATATATTGGGAGAGGAAAAGGTGTTGCAATGAAATCTGCAGATTCTGGAAATTATTTTAAGAAGGTTCAAGAATTAAATGCAGATTATATTTTTATTTTAGATAAGCCTGTTGTTTCTGAGAAGTTTTTTGAGGAGGTTCGGCAAGTTAATCTTCCTGTTGTGTGGATTGACCACCATGAGAATAATAATATTCCTAATTTTGTTAATTATTATAATCCTTTGTTAAATAAAGGGAAAACAAATGAACCTGTGACAGAACTTTGTTACCGGATTGCAGAAAAGAAAGATGATTTATGGATTGCAGTTGTTGGTTGTATTTCTGATGGAACTATTCCTGATTTTTATTCTGAATTTGAAAGAAAATATCCTGATCTTTTTATTGATTCTGATAAATCTTTTGATATTTATTATTGTTCGCAAATAGGAAAGATTGCTAGAATATTTAATGCTGCTTTGAAAGACAGGACAACTAATGTTGTTAATATGTTGAAATTTCTTATGAAGGTTAAGACTCCTTATGAAGTTTTGGAGGAGAGTAATAAGAATCGAACTATGCATGAAAAATTTAATGAGATTAGTGAAAAGATTAAGAAATTGTTGGACAAGGTAGAAAAGAATGATAAGAGAATTTTGTTTTTTCAGTATGGAGGAGGGTTGAGTATTAGTGCTGATTTGGCTAATGAGTTAAAATATAATTTTCCTAATAAAATTATTGTTGTTGCTTATGTTAAAGATACAAAAGTAAATATTTCTATTAGGGGGGAGAAAATTAGAAAAATTGCTTTGGAAGCGATTAAGGATTTGGAAGGGGCTACTGGTGGAGGGCATGAGATGGCTGTTGGTGTTAGAGTTAAGGTTAAAGATATTGAGAAGTTTAAGGAAAGGTTTTCTGAGTTGGTTGAGAAGAGAGAAGATGGTTTATAAAAATAAAGAGTGAGTAAGTTAATTACCAAGTAGATTTAGCAAGATTTTATTATAATTTATTTACCGAAAATATTATAAACAGGTTTTTTCTATTAAGATTATGAATGCGAGACCGATAACTTGTTGGAAGAATATGTTTGGGTTAGTCTACGCATCAATTAAACTTACCTCAATTTAATTCAGTTTCTTTTTTGGTTTGAATTGAATTGAGAACGCTTCTTAATTAATTTAGGTCTTAAAGAATTCTGGATTTTTAATAAAATGAAAGGTGTTAAAATGGAAAAAAAAATCGTAGAAAAAGAGTTGAGTTTGCTAATGGAAATTACATTGAGATTAGAAGACGAGCTTAATTTTATTGTTCAAGAAGAGTAATTTAGCTTAGAAAAAGCTTTTTCTTATTTGTTAATATGCCTTCGCGATGTAAACAATGTGTTTTGCTGGCTTTCCACAAATTGTACATTTTCCTGAAGCCTTAGATTTCTCGTCTAGTCTTGTTCCCCTAATTTCTGCCCCTGTTTCTTTTTCAATAACTTCTGCACATTTTTCTCCATCTTTTTCCACAGAACAGAAATTACTTTTAGCAATTGCTCCTTCTTTTATTACTTTTTTTATTTCGTCAATATTTTTGGCTTTTTTAATTTTCTTTTTGAAAATTTTATCTGCTTCCTTGATTAAGTTCTTTGTGAATTCTTTTGATATTTTTTCAATGGTTTTTATTATATTTTTTTCTGGAACAACTTCTTTTTTATTTAAATCTCTTCTGAAGATTGTGATTTTATTTTTTTTAATATCTTTTAATCCTAAATCTATTCTTATTGGAACTCCTTTCATTTCCCAATGGTTGAATTTTTCTCCTGGTCTTTTTTCTGAATTGTCAATTTCAACTGAGGCTAATTTTTGTATTTTGTCTTTTAGTGCTTTTGCTTTTTTTGTAACTTGTGAATTTTCTGATATTGGAATAATCATTACTTGAATAGGTGCAATTTCCCAAGGAAATTTTAACCCTTTATCATCTCCGTGCGTTATTATTATGCTTGCGAACATTCTTGAAATTGCAGGTCCATAGCAAGTTATGAATGCATATTTTTCTTTTTCATCTTTATCTTTAAATTTAATATCGAATGCTTTTGAGAAATTTGGTGAAATCATATGTGTTGAAGGTTGTTGGATTACTTTCCCATCTGGATTTAGTGCGTCTGCAGCGAATGTTCGTGATGCTCCAGGAAATCTGTCCCATGCTGGTCTTTCAAAGAACATGAACGGCACGCCATAGATATCATGTAGAACTTCTTGAGTTGTTTCCATGTCTTCTTTGACTTGTGTAAACGCATCTTTTTCTGTTGCGTGTGCACAGTGTGCTTCTATCCAATAGAATTCACGACTTCGTAAAAAAGGTCTTGTAGCTTTTGTTTCATATCTAAACACCGAAGCTCTTTGATATGTTTTGAAAGGTAAATCTTTGTAACTTCTTATCCATAAATTGAACATTTGATAGAATGCTGTTTCAGATGTTGGTCTTAATGCTAGTCTTTCTTCGAATTTCTTTTTTCCTCCGTGAGTTATCCAAAATACTTCTGGAGTGAATCCCTTAACATGTGATGCTTCTTGTTTGAAATTTGATTCAGGAATTACTGTTGGGAACCAGTAAGGTTTATGAGATTTTCTCTGTAAAACATCTTCTAAATATCTGTACATTTTTTCCATCGAAAGAACAGACCAAGGTTGGAAAACTAGAAATCCTTTTATGTTGTATCTTAAATCTGCGAGTTCGCATTTTTGAATAATTTGTGTGAACCACTCTGAGAAATTTTCGTCTTTTTTAACAGTGATGCCTCCTTGATTTTTTTTTGCCATAAATAGTTGAAGAAATCTATGTTTAAAATGGTTTTGGATTTTTTAAGCATCGATTTTTGCCGTAGCTACGTTGTCGTAAGGTTTATTAAATTAATGTTTGATTTAATTTTTTTAGCGCAATATCATTTATTATTTCTTTTATATAATTTGATTCTAATGCAAAGCCAAGGCTTTCTCCCCCACTGACTTTGAAATTATTAATTCCAATTACTTTTCCTTTTGTATTGATTAAAGGGCCTCCTGAATTTCCAGGATTTAGTGCTGCGTCTGTTTGGATGTAGGAATTTATTCCGCTTATTCCTTCTCTATGAATGGCTGAAATAATTCCTTCTGAAACAGAAAATTGCAATCCTAATGGATTTCCGATTGCAATTACTTTTTCTCCGATTTGAATATCGTCGGAATCGTCAAGGTTTAGTTTTTTAAAATTCCCTTCTATTTTTAACAATGCAATATCAAAGTTACTATCGTGCCCAACCAACTTTACTGAATATGTTTCATCATCATATGTAAAAATTCCTGCTGATTTGGCGTTTTCCATTACATGATAATTTGTTACAATGTATCCTTCTTGGTCTATTATAAATCCTGTTCCCTGGCTGACGTCTGTTCTTATTGTTACAACAGACTTAATAGCGTCTTCAATTATTCCAGAGAAATCTGCACTTGCAGAGGCTTTTAGCAAGTCAAATTCTTCATCAATAGAACCAATTTTAGATCCAAGAGAGTTTAATTCTTCTTGTGCGTGGAGGACGCTGGTTGTTAGTTCATTGAATTTACTTTGTGTGTCTGTTTGCAGTTCTGTTAGTTTGTTATTTAATAAGTTGTAGTTTAAATTTTGTTTTGTTAAAATTGTATTTAGTAAAATTCCAGAAATTATCATAAATATGATTATCATAGAACTAAAACTTCCAATGATTATTTTGTGGTGTCTTCTCATCGCCATCTTTTAATTATTAAAATCCTAAACTATAAAAACCTTTTTTATTTTATAGTTTGGAGGACCCGTAGTTCAATGGACAGAATAACAGGTTTCGGCCCTGTTGATCGAGGTTCGAATCCTCGCGGGTTCATTTGATTTGGATTGTTGGTTTTGTTCGAAACTGAAATTTCGGACGACGGAGAGTGAAGCGACCCACGAATCCTCGCGGGTTTATAATTCAAATAGTTTATTTTTTTCCTAATCTTTCTGTTAAATATTTATGAATTATTGAAGGATCTTTTATTTTAAGTCCTTTTTTTTCAAGTTCTTTTTGAATTTTAAAAGTAGGAGTCCAATAAGTTTCTCCTTCTTTTAATTTAATTTCATGTGTGGAAACATAATCATCTAAAGTATTTTTCACTTTTTTATATTTTGAAGATTTTATTCCTTCTAAAATATATGGAGTTACAAATAATGCAATTATGCTTACCCCAATTACTCCTTTTCGTAATTTTTTTTTTAAATTTTTCATAATTTATCCATAAATTTTTCCTTTATAAGTTTTTCTATTTATAACTCCTATTAAGTTATAACTAAATTAGAATATTGAATCAATAGTTTTTTATATATTCTAAAACTCTATTTTCTATGATAGCAAATACAGGAGACTATGTTAAAGTTGTTTTAACAAAAAAAGATTATGAAGGAGTTTTTTTGGAGAATCCTGAGCCTGGAATTGTTTTACTTAAATTGGATTCTGGTTATAATATTGGGTTGAATAAAAAAGATGTTTTGGAAATTCAAGTTGTGAAAAAATTTGTAGAAGAGAAAGAAAAGATTAAGATTAAAAAAAATGTGGATAAGCCGAATGTTGCGATAATTATTACAGGAGGGACAATTGCTGCTCGGCTGAATCCAAAGAAAGGAGGGGTTGATTGGCTTGACACGCCAGAGAGTTTGTTTAAGTTTTATCCAGGTGTTTTTGATAAAGTTAATATTGTAAAAGTTGAGGTTCCGTTTATGAAAGCATCAGAGGATATGGATTTTAAGGATTGGCAGAAGCTTGCTCGAACGGCTGAGAAACTTTTAAATGACTTAAACATTAAAGGAGTGATTGTTACGCATGGGACTGATTTTTTACATTATACTTCTGCGGCATTGAGTTTTTTCTTGAAAAATTTGAACAAGCCAGTTGTTTTAACTTATAGTCAGAGAAGTATTGATAGAGCTTCAAGCGACGCTAACTTGAATTTGCAGTGTTCTGCGTTGGCGGCTATTTCAGATATAGCAGAAGTAATGATTGTTGGGCATGCGTCGTCAAATGATGATTTCTGTTATGCAATGCCTGGAACAAAAGTTAGGAAATTGCACACTTCAAAAAGAGATACGTTTAAAGTTGTAAATGCAAAACCTTTTGCTAAAATTTTTCCTGATCAGATTAATAAAATTTCAAATTATAATTTTAGAGATAAGAATAAAGTTAAGTTGGATTTGAAGTTTGAGGAGAAGGTTGCTTTAGTGAAAGTTTATCCTGGACAAAATCCAGAAATTTTGGATTTTTATTTGAAGAAAAAATACAAGGGCATTGTTCTGGAGATGAGTGGTTTGGGGCATGTGCCTACAAAAAGAGCCAGAAATGGTTGGACAAAAAAATTGAAAGAAGTTCAAGAAAAAGGTTTGATTGTTTGTGCTGTTTCACAGTGTATTTATGGGCGAGTTGACCCTTTTGTTTATTCAAATGGGAGAGAGTTAATGAAGACAGGAGTTATTTATTTGGAAGATATGTTAAGTGAAACAGCGTTGGTGAAGTTGGGTTGGATTTTGGGAAAGACTCAAAATAAAGATGAAGTTAAGAAATTGATGTTGGAAAATATTTCTGGAGAATTGAATGACAGGTTGCAGTGATTATTTTTTATGTTTTTTCATTAACAAATTTTTTATTTCTCTAATTTCTTTTTCTGCTTTTTTGTTTATCTGGTAATCATAGTTTACTTTTAATCTGTCTCTTTGGGCTTCTCTGTTTTGTGACATTAAAATTACTGGTGCTTGAATTGCTGCTAAACAAGATAATGCTAAATTTAATAAAATAAATGGATAAGGGTCTATGAGGTCTCCTCTTAAATATTGGAGAATAAAATACCCGTTTGTTGACATCCATATTCCAATGAAAACAAAAAAGAAAATTATGAAAGTCCAGCTTCCTGCCCATTTTGTTATAAAGTCTGCAGCTTTTTGTCCAAGTGTTTTTGGCACTCTAAAAATATGATAAGAATTTTTGTAATGTTTTTTCTCTTTTTTCATATAATTTATTGATAAAGGTTTTTTATAAAGTTTTGTGAGAATTAGTTAAAATAGTTACAATTGTAAAGGAGTTACAATAGAAAGGTTTTTATATTAAAATATCTTATAGAATTATGGGAATTATTAATAATAAATTAGAAGAAGAAATTTTAATGAAAATGGAAAAGATAAATGGTAATCCGCAATATTTTAATGTAAGAAAAGAAAATGTTTCTCAAAGTTTGAAGTCTCTTGGAGATATTTATTCTTTTTGGATTGAAAACCCTGAATTAAGGAAGAATCTTTTAATGGAAAATAAGCAGCCAAAGACGATAAAGAAAATGGCTAGAAAAGGAATACACCAGATTCAAAATGCATGGTATTTTTTACATGAAAGAAAAAATGAATTCGGAAATAATTTTATTGATTTGTTTAATGAATTTGTATTGAAAAAAGTTAATCAATTAATTGAACCTTCTATTATTGGTACCGGTGATTATAGAAAGAAAGATGTAACATTAAATTTTAGGAATTATACTCCCCCTAGTTGGGAGAAAGTTCCAAAAAAGATGAACAAGTTAATAAAAGACATAAAATTGAAATATGTGGATAATCCTCTTGAATCAGGAATTTTAGCTCATCTTGGAATTGTAGGGATTCAACCTTTTATGGATGGAAATAAAAGAACTGCACGACTAATCCAAAATAGAATTTTGCATAGTGTAGATATGCCTCCTGCAATGATTCCTGCTGGAGAGGGTAAATTTTATTTTGATTTATTAAGAAGAATATTGCCTTCATACAATGAAGATAATTTAGAAGGTCAAAGACAATTTTATGACTATTGTGCTAGTAAGGTAAATAATGGATTAGATGATATTTTAGATGACTTAAAAATCTAATATTAAGTTATATTTTACAAATTCTTTTTCCCAAATGTTTATTAATTATATTTTTTTATTTTATATATGGATTATAATAAATTAGGTTTTAAATGTGGCTTGGAAATTCATCAGCAACTTGACACTAAAAAAT
>CAZGTS010000023.1:6945-8101 GCA_964528865.1 Candidatus Woesearchaeota archaeon | reverse complement strand
TATTGCTTCTTCAACTCTAAGAATTGTTTCTTGCGCATGCCCTAATCCTAATTCAGGGATAAGAACTTTTCCTTTTCTTTCAATTGTGTCCTTAACCATTTTAATAAAAGTTGCCTCTGTTTCTTTTCTTGGAGGGAGGATATCATCTTTTGAACCATAAGTTGATTCTGTAATTACTGACTCAACCCTTGGAAAATCTGCTATTGCTGGGTCAAGCAACCTTGTTCTAGAATATTTATAATCTCCAGTATAAAGTAAATTATGTGCCCCGTTTCCAATATTTAAATGCGCCATTGCACTGCCAAGTACATGACCTGCATTGTAAAAAGTCAATCTTATGTCTGGCGTTATATCAGTAACTTCATTATAGTTTAAGCAAATACTGTGCTTTACCATGTCCTTAATATGTGTTGAGTCAAACAAAGGAGCTGCCGCCTGTTTGTAAGCAACGCCGATAAAATCCAAGGACAACAATGCTGCAATATCTCTTGTAGGAGTTGTCATATATACTGGTCCCTTGTAACCCATTTTATATAAATAAGGAAGAAGTCCGACGTGGTCCAAGTGCGCGTGGCTTATAATCACTGCGTCGAGTTGCGCTATGTCGAACTCTGGAATATTAAAAATAGGAAATCTATTTTGTCCATGTGAAGCAACATCTATTCCACAATCAAGAAGAATTTTTGAATTAGGTGTTTGCAAAAGCATACAACTTCTTCCAACTTGTCTTGCTCCTCCTAAAAAAGTCAGCCTAATCCACTCGTCTGTTTTTCCAGGATTCCATTCTTTGTAAATTTTTTGTCCAATTGAATTGAGAAATTTTCTTCTATAATTATTATTTGTATAAAGCACTTCTCGAATATTTTCGGTGATTTTACTTTTTATTGCTGGAGACCTCTGAATTTGAGGAGTCCATAAAGTTTTTTGCTTTATCTCTTCCAAAATAGAACCTTGTTTTCCTATAACCATCCCTGGTTTTTTTGCTTCTATTACAACTATACTCCTATGAAAATCAAAAATTACATTTGTTATTTCCGCTTCTTCTGGGACAATCTTTTTTATTTCTTTTTCAGTTATTTCTTGGTCTAAAAGAATTTTTTGATCTGCTCTTAATTCAACTCTTTTTTTTATTTCGTTAACTATTTCTTTTATTTTT
>CAZGTS010000023.1:0-6935 GCA_964528865.1 Candidatus Woesearchaeota archaeon | reverse complement strand
AAACTTTTCGTTATTAGTATAGAGAACTATGTTTGCTCCTTCAAATCCAGCGTCAGTGATGTCTCCATGAAGCTGTTCTATTATATTCTTTAGAATGTCCATTTTATTAGATAAATTATAAAATTATTCGTCTTTGTATTCAGGTTTTATCTCCTGGCTCACTACTTTTTTAATTCCGTCTTTTGTGATTGTGAATATGTCTATTCCATAACCTGAAGCTGTATCTCTTTGGGTTGAGGATTTTAAAGCTTCTTTTGCAAGTTCAACTGCTTCTTTAATTGATAAATCTTTTTTATATTGTCTTTCTAAAAGTCCTAGAACATAAGGCATTCCTGATCCAAAGTTTGCGTCGTAATCTTTTATTTTAACTACACTTCCAGCAGGTTCAATAGTATATAATTCAACTGAACCATCTTCATTAAATCCTGAAATTAAAAATCCTGCTTGCTGAGGAATCATTGAAGGTTGTCTAATTCCATGATAACTAATATTTGATAAAAGATTTGCTGATTGCTTTACAGTTGGTCTTGATTTTGAACGAAGTTCCTTTAGTTTTAATTCGGCTGAAAGAAGTTTTGGAACTCTCTGCGCATCAGAAACCATCCCAGTAAATGAGATAAGAAGATAATCATTTATTTGAGTTGTTTTAGGATAGTCTTTTCCCACAACAAGATTTCCTGCAGTTATTTGTCTATCTGTAGCCATTATAACTCCGTCTTTACAAACAATTCCTAATATTGTTGTTCCTGTTTTCAAAATTGATTTTTTTAAATCTTCATCCATTTTTAATAATTCAGAATAATTCTTTTAGAATTTATAGAAATACTGGGAAAGTTGATTATTTAAAGTTTTCTATTCCCTCTGACTAACCCCATTAACTTTTTTAAATCGCATAATATTTTCAACAAAGCCCTCTATTTTTTGTTCGTGACTTACAATTATTAATTGTTTTACATTTAACTGTTGTAAAACATCACGGATTTTGTCGAGCTGCTGTTCTGAGAATCCGTCTGTTGGCTCGTCGAGAATTACAATATCTCTTGTTTTTATCTTGCTCATCAGAGAATTAATTACTTGATTTAATGCGAGTCTATAGGCAAGAGCAACAGCTGTTCTTTCCCCTCCTGAAAGATAAGAATAATCAATCCCGTAATCTTGGTATTCTATAATTGGGGTGAAGTCGTCGGTTAAACTAACATTAAATGAATCTACAACAAGCATGCAAAACCATTCATCAAATAATTTTGAGAACTCTGCTTTAAGTTTAATCATTACATTTTTTTCAATAATGGAAACAAAAGAAGCGAATTCTTTAGATAGCCAAGTTTCAAGCCCAGTAAGATAATTCAATTGTTCTCTGACTTCTTCTGCTTTTTTTATTTTTTCTTTTGATTCTTGTATCTGAGCTGAAAAAACTTCGATTTCTCTTTTCAATTCTGCAACTTTTATTTCTGAAATTCTTTCTTCTCTGGAAGCATTTTCAAATTCTTTTTGGTTTAATTCAAATAAGTTATCAAACTTGCTTAATTCATAAATAGAATGATTTAAAGTTTCAAGATGCTTGTTTAAAATTTCAATATCTTTTCCAAAGAAAATATTATATTTTTCAACTTCAACAAGTCGCGCCTGTTTTTCAGTAATTCCTTGTAATTTTATTTCTATTATTTTTAAATCAGTTATTTCTTTTTCCTTAGAATAAATTTCTAAGTTGGTTATTTTTACTTTTTCATAGATTTGTATTTTCTCAAATTCCAATGACTCTAATTTTGTATTGTTTTGTGATAAATCATTATGAATTTTGTTTATCACATTTGCCCTATAAACAGCTTCAACTTCTTGCAAACAAGTGGGGCAAACTTCAAGATTTGAAATCTTTTGTTCTAATTTTCTTGACTCTTCATTTTTTGAAACCAAAGAATTTATCTGTGAATTGACTCCTAGATTACTTTGATTCAATTTCTCTTTTTCTTGTTTTTTTAATTTTATTTCACTTTCAATGTCCAAGATTTTTGAATTGTCGAAAGAAAACTTTTTCAATTCTTCAATTTGATTTTTTAACTCTTCTACTATTTTTTTATTTTCTAAGAAATTTTCTTCTTTTGCTGAAATCACTAATTTTGTTTTTTCAACTTCTTGTTTAAATTTATTCTTCTCTTCTATTTTTTCATAAACGATTTGTTTTTCTTCTTCAATTTTTTTTCTTTTTTCAATTTTTAATAGAAATTCTCCTTCAATAAGAACAAGATTTCCTTGTTTTGACTCAAGTTCATTTTCTTTTGAAACTATGTTTTGTTTATCCAATTCAAGAGCTTCTGTAAAACCTTGTTTAATTCTTTTTTCTTCTCTTATTTTGGAAGTCAATATTGAAATATTTTCTAAGATTTTTTTGTATTTGTCAATTCCAAAAACGTGTCTTAAAGTGTTCAATCTTGTTTCTGAATCTTGTAAGATTATCTGCTTCATTTCTTCTTGGGGAGTATAAACTGTAAATTTATAGAGGAGGTTTTGTTTTTTTGAAAATTCTTTTGGATAATCTAAAAGTTCAAGTATTTTATTTTTCAATTCTGTAACAGAGAATTCTTTTTTTTCATTATCTATTGTAATTGAACAATAATCCTGAGAAATTGTTTTATTTTTTTTTAAGGTTCTTTCAACAACAATATTTTTATTATCAACTTCAAACTCTATAATCACTCCTCCTTGTTCTTCCCCATTTCTTAACAAAAAAGCCCCTCTTTGTCCTGGTTGTAAACCAAATAATGCAAATTCAATACCTAAAAGAATAGAAGTTTTTCCAGAACCAATATCTCCAGATAATAGTGTAGAACCTTCTGGAAAATTTATTTCCTGATGTTTATAACTTCTTATGTTGTTTAAGATTATTTTTTTTATTTGCATTTTAAAACTCCAAAATTTTTTTGTTTTCTTCAATTAATCTATTAGTAAAATTTTCATTAGTTTCTCCTTCTTGTTTTTCTATAGATAAAGAATTCATCAATTGTGGAATCATTTTATTGAATTCAGAAGGATTTTGTTCTGAATAAATTTTCATTGTTTCTTCTTCAATATTTTCTGAATCTCTGACTTCTATTTCTAATTCTAATTCAGAAGTTTTTAGATTGTGTGTATTTTTTAAAAGGAAGTATGCATTTCTTGATTTTGCAAATTCTTCTATCTGTTGGAATTTTATGTCCGAATTTTTACCTGTTTCTAATTCTCCCCTAACTCTTAAAAGAATTATTTTATCCTCAAGTTCATTTTTATCTAATTCCGAAATTATCTTTTCTGTTGCAGTAATAGCATTTTTGATTTCAATATCCAATAAAACAACTTCCTTGATTTTCAGTTCTATTTTTTGAAGAGAGTTTTGTGATTCAGTGTCGACGATGTAGAAACTTCCGTGGTTTAAATCTTCAAGTTCCTGAAAATTATTTGGGAAGATTGGACCTGGATAAACGAAATTTTGGTATTGAAAATCAATATGCAAATGTCCTAGTGCATAGTAATCTGCTTTTGGTAGTGATTCTGTTTCTATAGAATCAATAGGCAAGGTTCCTTTTGCCTTGTCAATTGTTGTGTGAAGCATGAAAATCTTGAACATACCGGGGGCTTCGTTTAGTTTTATTTTTCTCAAGTCAGATATTTCTAAACTTGATTTTTTTCCAGGATAACCATAAATTGCTGTACCTTCGTAAATTACTGGATTTAAAATTATTGAATCTTCTGTTTCCCCAAGGGATGACTCTGCTGAGCCTTCTTCAAAGTCAGTTACGTTCTTGCAAAATCCTGCTCTTTCTAAAACATCCAAGAAAGTTTTTCCAGAAACAGAGTAGTCATGCGAACCAGCAATAATGAAGCAAGGTATTTTTGCCTCCTTAAGTTTTCTAAATTCTGTAAATGTTTCTTTTAAAATTTCAATTGGTGGATAAGCAGAGTCAAATAAATCTCCTGCAATTAAAACAAAATCTAATTTTGAATTTATGCAAATTCCAATTGCTTTTCTAAATGATTCGAAATTTAAATCTTGCAGTGGCTGTTGCTTCCATCCTCCGAGATGTACATCTGAAATATGTGCGAAACGCGTCATGAAAATTTTAGAGACAAGGAATATATAAATATGATTGTGGTAAATTGTATATATTGTAACAATTGGATAGTAGTTACAATGAGAAGATTTAAATAGTTTTGATTCCCATAAAATTTATGAAAAAACCAAAAATATTAATTGTAGATGATATGTTAGAAGTTTATCAGAAAATAGAAAGTTCACTAAACAAAGTTTGTGGCCTTGGATATGCTAAAACTCTGGAAGAAGGATTAGATGAAATTAGACGAAATTCTTATGATGGAGTTATTACTGATTTTGATTTAAATGGTTTTGATTCAATCGAAATAATAAAATCTTCTAAGAACAAAGGATTGCCAGTTATTGTTATGAGTAAAGAGAATGTTAAAGAAAAAGTAATGAAAGAAGGAGCAGATAAATTTATATTTAAGAAAGACTTATTTAAAATACTTGAAACATGTGAATTAAATTGTTTTAAAATTTACAATGGAAGATAAAAAAGATATGTCTGAAAGATTAAAATATCTTAAAGAGCAACACAAGCAACAGTCTAATCGTAAAGGATTTTATTCTGAACAAATTCTCGAAATTAAGAGATTATTAGAATTAAATGAAAAAGAAATAAAATATAATGAGGGATGGATAAATTTTCATAATAATTCAATTGAAAAACATAAGAAAGAAATTGAAGAAATATTTAACTTGAATGAAAAAATAAACCAAGAAGAAAAATTAAAATTTCATAAAGAACAAATAGAAAACCACCATCATAGAAATATTAAATACCATCAAAAAGAAATAGAATCTTTGCAAAAAGAGGTTGAAATATTTGAAGATGGAATTGAGAGATGTGAAGAACAAGTTGAGTTTTTAGAGAAAAAGATAAAAGAAAATACTGTTGATTAAATTATCTTTTAGGTTTTATGAATTAATTCCCAAACTCTCAATTCCTCAAAAAACAAATTCTTTTTCCCTAAAAGTTTTTTTTTATAACCTCTCCAATTAACTTCTTCTGCAAGTGAACTTGTGATTAAAAATATTTCTCCGTCGGGTTCGAGGTGATTCTTCGCCTGTTTAAGAAATTCATTTATTATTTCATTTCCTTTTTTTCCTCCTGTTGTCTGAAGTTGAGAATCTTTTGGTTCTCTTTTATCTTCAGGAAGATAAGGAGAATTGAAAATTATTAAATTAAATTTTCTTTTAATGTTCTTAAACAAATTTGATTTAATGCAATGAAATCCAAGAAGATTACAGTAATCAACAGATTTCTGGTCAATGTCTGAGGAAAAAATATTTTCTTTTTTGATTCCAAATTCAAGAGCAGTTTGCAAATGTATTCCTGAACCTGTGCCAATTTCCAAAAATTTCAAATCAGGATTTTTTTCTAATAAGTTTAGAATCTGTTGTTTTAAAATTCTTGACATAAGAAAAGAATCTTCAGAAGGTTGATAAATTTCAGACATTTTAATTGAAAGCATTATTAAAAAATTCTATTAATTCTGTTTTAAATAAAAAAATACTTACTAAAATCCCGAGCAATGCAATCAATAGAAATATAAGAAGAATTATCATTATTTTATTAAATCTTTTTGGGGTCCCATAATTCGAAACTCTCTGGTAAGGTGTTGGTTGAGAGTATTTTTTTTTGTCTCCATAATTTGAAACTTCTTGGTAAGGTGTTGATTGTTGGATTTTTTTTGGGACAACTTTCTTTACAGGTTTTTCTATTGCAGGTTGTTCTTGTATAACTACTTTTTGAGAAGTCATTTGTTGTAATGCTACTGCGGCTTTTTCAATATCGTTTTTTTTATAACCAGAATTATATAAAGTCATCATTGCTTTTTTTAGAGTTTCCCCTCTAATTAATGCTAATCTTAATCCTCCAAGAATATCTTCTCTCATTCAAAATAACCTCCAAAATTTTTTTGAAAGAATGAAAATTTTATATTTTCTCTTACCATTTCACAACCTCAATTTCTGTCCATCTTGCATCAAGTGACATTGTTTACCTACATCATAACCCATTTCTCTTGCAAGTTCAATCATAGGGGTGAGTTGTTGTGTTGAACCATGAGCAGGGATTATGTGTTCAGGATTTACTATTGAAATTAAATCTCTTAAATCCTCTTTTCCTCCATGTCCTGAAACATGAACATTGTCGAAAATCCTAACTCCTGATTTTTTTAATCTTTTATCCAACTGTCCTTTGCTTGCAATGTTTACTGGTGCTGGAATTGTTTTTGACGAAAAAATTATATTATCATTATGTGTGAATTCAAAAGGCAATTGTTTTCTGGATATCCTATCTAAGATACTTCCTGATTCTCCTTGATGTCCTGTACAAATAACTAGGGAATTTTCCCTATCTTTACTGACTTTTTTTAGAATCGACTCAACTTGTCTCTTATAACTTCCAATGTAAAGATCCTTATGGAAAGGACACATATTAACTTCTTTTGCAGCTGAAAGATATTTATTCATACTTCTCCCAATAACATAAATTTTTCTATTAAGTTTTTTTGCATAATCTACTATGCTTTTTATCCTTGCTATATGTGAAGAAAATGGTGCAACAAAAATTGCGGATTTCTGGTTTTCAACTGTCATTAAAACTTCTTCTACCATTGCTCTTGCGATTTTCTCGCTGGGGGTTTTTCCATTTGAACCAGAATAAAGTGAATCTACAACTAATGCTTTTACCCCTTGTTTTGCAATTCTTTTTAGTGCCTGATAATTAGGGGGGAGCCCCATAACAGGGGTGTTGTCCAGTTTGAAATCATTTGCATATAAGATAATTCCTTCTGGAGTGTGCAAGGCCATCATTGAAGTTTGTATTGTAGAGTGCGTGGCATTAATGAATTCAACTTCG
>CAZGTS010000022.1:0-8450 GCA_964528865.1 Candidatus Woesearchaeota archaeon | reverse complement strand
TAATAATTCTTATACAGGCACAAACAAATGTTTTTTAGAAGGGAATAAGTTTTTACAAAATCAAGAAAATGCTCTAGTTGTAACTGATGAATCTGCTATTGTTTATTATTACACAAAACAATCCACCCATTTTTATCCAAATCCTTGGAGTTACGAATCTCTCAAAAGTTTAGTTGAAAACCATTATTCAGCTAAAAATAATTTTATATTTTTTACTGATTTTGATATGCCTTTGAATAGTGTAAAACATATTAAAATTAAAGAAGATTTAGATAAAAATTTAGAAAAAGTTTTTGAATGTTCAAAAGAAGAAGGGTATTCTGCAGTTTATAAAATTTGAAAAACGAAGTTTTTCCTATCTGTCCGTTAGGACGCGAGTCTCTTCTTGGGGTGGAAAGATTATTTCTTATTAAATTTCAAAACTGAAAGTTTTGACTATCTGTCCTGAAAGGACTAAGCGCGTGCCCGTCTTTAAAACTCAAACTCAATTAGACATAACACATATTACATCTACTTTTAATTAGATGTAATCTTAACTCAGAAGTTCTTACACTCATTTAAATAATCTTTATCCTTAAAAGTTCTAAAATGGATTACACTAAAACAAAAGAAGAATATCTACAAAAATTACAAAATAGATGCATTTTACGAGGATATTCCAAACAAACAATCAAATCCTACAAATACAATGTTTCCAAATATCTTTCTTTTTTACAGAAAAGTAGACTTAACCTATCTAATGAAAGTGTTAAAGACTATCTTCTCGCACAAGATTTATCTGTCAACTCAATGAGATTACAACACGCTTCAATTAGTTTCTTTTTCAGAGAAATTTTAAAAAAACCCTTTACAACTAATGAAATTCCAATAAAGAAGAAAGAAAAACCTCTTCCAAAGGTAATCAGTAAAGCAAAAATAAAAGAAATCATTAATCTTTGCGAAAATATCAAACATAAAACAATAATTAAAATTCTTTATTCTTCAGGTTTGCGATTACAAGAATTAATTGATTTGAAAAGAAAAGATATTGATTTTGAAACAAATACAATTCATGTAAAAAAAGGAAAAGGCAACAAAGATAGAATAACATTAATTGCTAAAAATTTAAAAATCGACCTATTAAAATATTATAGTAATTATAATTTTAAGACAGAATATGTTTTTGAAGGACGCAAAGGAAAATACACAAAAAAATCAGTTCAAAAAGTTCTAGATTTATTAGGTAAAAAAGCACATATCAAATTAACCCCTCATATGCTCAGACACTCCTTTGCAACACATTTATTAGAACAAGGCACAGATATCAGACACATTCAAAAACTTCTAGGGCACAATGACATTTCCACAACTCAAATTTATACAAAGGTTTCGACAAAAGATTTATCAAAGATAAACTCTCCATTAGATAATATATAAAATGTCATATGAAATAATAATAGGAAGAAATCAATCAGACAAAAAAATATTTGGTGACAAAGGACTTATCCACATTGGAAAAAGTTATGTAAAAATGGGGCAATACACTTCTTTAAGTAATAAAATTTTAATGGATATTGCACGAAGCCATATTGTCCTTGTCGCAGGAAAAAGAGGTTCAGGAAAATCTTACACCCTCGGCGTCATAGCTGAAGAACTTTCTAATCTTCCAAAAGAAATAAGTCAAAACATTGCTTCTTTAATCTTTGACACAATGGGAATCTACTGGACAATAAAATCACAAAATGAAAAAGATAAAGAACTACTACAAGAATGGAAATTAAAACCAAAAAACCTTCCTGCAAAAATCTTTGTCCCATTTGGGCATTACGATTCTTATTTGAAAAAAGGAATCCCTGCTGATGAAAAATTTGCACTAGACATTACAGAACTAAACACAGAAGATTGGGTAATAACATTTGGACTGGATATGATAAATCCTATCTCAATTTTAATTGAAAGAACATTAAGTAAATTAAAAGCTAAAGGTAAATTCAACATTCAAGATATAATCTCAAATTTAGAACACGACCACAAAACTTCAATAGAAACCAAGAACGCTGCAATAAGTTTATTTGAAGCAGCAGACAATTGGGGAATTTTCGCAAAAGACAAATACTCAACACAAATAAAAGATTTAATTTCTGCTGGTACAACTTCTGTTTTGGATTTAAGTGTTTACAATTCAATTGGAGCATTTAATATAAGAGCATTAGTAATAAGTTTAATCTCAAGAAAAATCTTCAATCAAAGAATGGACGCCAGAAAAAAAGAAGAAGTAGAATCTATTTCTCAAAAACTTTCATTTTCCTCTCAAGAAAAAAAAGAAAACCCTTTAGTTTGGCTTTTCATAGATGAAGCCCATGAATTCCTTCCTCTCGACGGAAAAACTCCTGCAACAGATGCTTTGGTTCAATTATTAAGAGAAGGAAGACAACCCGGAATTTCAGTAGTCTTAGCAACACAACAACCAGGTAAAATCCACAGAGACGTAATGACTCAATCAGACATTGTAATCTCGCACAGAGTAACTTCCCAACAAGATTTAAAAGCACTAAACTCAATCATGCAAAGTTACTTATTAGATAGCATAAGAAAATACATGAACGAACTTCCAACATTAAAAGGTTCTGCAATAATCCTTGACGACAACTCAGAAAGAATTTATCCAATGAGAATCAGACCAAGATTTACATGGCATGGAGGCGAGGCTCCAACTGCAGTAAAGATTAAGAAGAAGTTATAAGAAGATTTAAAAACTATTAAGTAGCAACAATATTATGGACACAATAGAAATACAAGAATTAATTGGAAGAAAAATTATTGAAGATATTGGATTAATCAAATTAGAGGATAATCCGAAGTCTTTAACAGAAAAAGTAAAGGATGTTATTGTGGAAATAAAGAATAGAACAACAGGATACTGGACAAAATATACTGGACATAAAATAAATTATAAAATTTGAAAATCAACCCTCACCCTAATCTTGTAAGGAGCAATCTCTCCTGCTTTTTTAATTTTCAAAATTTTAATTTTCTTCTTAAACTTTTTTGCTTCTGATTTAATTTTCTCAACAATTAAATTTATCTCTTCAATTTTACAAAAATCATAATAATAAATTCTAGTTTTTTTCTTACTCAAACTAAACGCTTGCTCAAGAAAACTATCTTTCAATCTCGGACGAGGCATCACAATAACATCCAGTTTAGGTAACTTATTTGCAACCCGTTTAATATCTCCAGAAACCAATTCAATTTTATCTTTCAAATTATTTTTTTCAATATTCAATTTCGCGTACTTATTTGCTTCCCTATTTATCTCATTAGAATAAACTTTGCTACATTTTGAATTCTTCGCAATAACAATTGAAAAAGGTGCAACACCCGCAAACATAACCAAAACATTCTCTCCTTTCTTTATTTTCTTAGCAATTTCATTTCTCTCATTGCTCAGCCTCGGAGAAAAATAAGTTGTATCAACATTAAAACGAAAAACACATCCATTTTCCTTATACAAAACTTCTTTAGTTTTCTCTCCAACCAAATGCTTTGTTTGCATCTTCCTTAACCTTCCTTTAAACTTTCCAGACTTTTCCAAAACAGTTGTAACTGCCTTGTTCTCCTTTAGAATTTTTTTTGCAAATCGTATCTTATCTAAAAATTTCACATCGTCTGAAAAATTCACAATCGCAATATTTCCCAAAACACTAAATGCACGTTGTTTTGTTCGAAACTGGAATTTCGAACGAGTTAAAATTTTTGAATTTTGTCTTTTCATATTAATTTCCATAAATTTTATCATGATGATCAAAATCATCAAAAATAACTAAATCATTTTCTTTCTCAAATCTAAAAACTAAAATAAAATGCCCTACATGGGTTCTTTTAGAATCCTTCAGATTATACTGCAAATTTTTATAATGTTCTATCTCAAAAGAGTTAACAACTTCTTTCATTTTCTTTAAAACTCTTTCATGCAAAAGAGAATCTTTCTTAGCAAGTTTTTTCAAGATTTTTTGAAGTCTATCTGCCACTTGAAAATTATACATTTTAAGAAACCACTCTTTTAAAATCCTCAAAAGACGTATATGTGTGAAATTTTCCTTTTCTTATTCTTTCAAGTTTTTTTAGATACTCTTCTTTTATTTTAGGTTCTTCTTCTATTTGAGACTCAATAAAGATATTTACCTGTTTACTCATACTCAAACCATGTCCTTTACAAAACTCAGAAAACTTCTTATAAACTTCTTCATCAAGATTAAATGTCTTCAATACCATGTTATTTAATGTTATTTAATGTTATTTAAATGTTTTGGTGAAAGGGGAAATCAAACATGCTATGTTTTTCACACTTCATAATTTAATTGCCGGACGATGTTTAATTTTTTCATAAAATTCAGGATTCCAAATATAAACCACATAACCTTCCCTATCATAAACAATTTTCAAATTTCTCTCAAGATATTCCATTATAACTTGAAAAGTCTGCCACATAACTTTCTTCGGCAAATTCTTAAACAACTCTGTTTTCTTAAACTCCCCGCTGTTCTCGTCAATAAACTTCTCAACCATCAAAACAGTCTGAAGCGTCGGAGACCGCGCCACATTATTTTTCTCAACATAAGAATTTTCGTTCTTCATACTAATCATATCAATTGATATTATCTAAAGTTTTCGGAAAAGAAATTTAAATGTTGCCTAATTCTTTTCAAATTTCTTCTTAAAAAAGAACTCAAGAAAATTTGTTTTCCCTAATTTTACTTCTTTAAATCCAATTAATTTAAATTGCTTTTCAAAAAGTTTTAACAATTCATCTTTTTTCCAAAAAGCAAAAAATCTCTTCATATTTTCTCCATCATCGATATATCTTTCACCTTCTCCTTCCTTGACACAAACATAAAAGATTCCTTTTTCTTTTAATAATCTACTCAAATTATTAAGAACCTTGGGAAGATGTTCTTTTTTAACATGGAGCAAAGAAGTCACTGCCCAAAGCCCATCAAAACTTTCATCTTCAAATTTAGGATTTTCTAAATCCATAACAAAAGCATTCAAACCTTTTTCTTTACACAATTTTATCATCTCATTAGATAAATCAATACATACTACCTCTAAACCCTGTTTAAAAAAATAAACAGCATGGTCTCCAGCCCCACAACCTATATCCAAAATTTTCTTTCCTTTCAACAAATCAAGAAATTTCTTGAACTCACTTCTTCCATACAAATCTTTTAAATTCTTAAACTTCTCAACTAATTCAACAGCATTCTTATCATAAGATTTAATTGTTTCTCTTTTTTCATCTCCCATTTTCAAAACCACCCCTCTAAATTTTTTTGTTTCCCTTTCTCCTCAATCCCTTTCAACCTTTCTAATTGCTTCTCAACTCTCTCCTCAGAAAAGTTATGTCTTTTAACTAAAATCTCTTTAATCTTTTCTTCATCAACTTTTTTAAAATCAAAATCAGCGTCAACAACTTCTGGTTTATGAAACAAAGCAAAAATCTCTTTCCAGTCAAATCTATCTTCTTCACTCATTCCCATCATCTGCTCCTCAACACTCCCAAAAATCAAAACAGGTTGTTTGTATTTCCTAACAATATTTAACGCCCTTTTCTGTCCAATCCCTGGAATCCCCTTCGGATTATAATCTGTTCCAACCAAAATCCCAAGACAAATCAACTGGTCCAAATCAATCTCCAAAGAATTCAAAACATCATCCAATTTAATCAATTCTATTTTAACTTCAACATAACCTGAATAAGTTTTCCTCTTCCTGGACAAAGTCAAATTCCTAATTAATTTAGGTGCTCCAAAAAGCAAACTATCATAATCTTGACTCGCACTCGCATAAACTTTTTCCTTGGCTTTACAAAGATAAGCTGCCTCTGCCTCTCCTTCTCCCAAAGCCTGAACAACAGGAATCCCCATCGCCTCTAAAAGTTCTTTACTCTCTTCAATCATCTCGCTATCAAGACGAATCATCTGCGAACTATATTTTTTCATCCCAGACAAATCCTCTTCCTGCTTTGCCTCTTTATATCTTTCCTTCGCCAAATCTCGAATTCCTTCTCTCTTCTCATGCGTCTTAGACTTCAAATCAGGTGCCTTCCCATCAAAAACATAAACCAATTTCATTCCTTCAGAAAGCAACGCAATATTTCTATAAAAAATTCCAGAAAGGTGGCTCGTCACTTTTTTATTATCATCCATCAACGGAGTCCCATCATATTGTCTAATCGTAGACAAAAACTGATACAACACATTAAATGCATCAACACACAAAGTTTTGTCTTTCAGCCCAACAATTTCAATTTCCTTTCTAGGTATTATGTCCCTAATATTTAATCCCATGATATTTAGAGGTATAAGAAATATAAATATTTATTGCTTTATTCTTTTTTTAATTCTTTTTTAGCAACTCCAAAAATAACATGGCCATAACGCCTAAGTTCTTTATATCCCATTTCATCAATAGATTTTCTAGTGTTTCTAGGAACATACTCTTCAATAAGAGATTTTAAATTTTCTTTCCCAAAACTAAAATTATCATAAACCTCTTTAGCATTTCTTGGAGTTAATCTCACAGATATTCCTGTTTTAGAACCTTTTCTTTTCTTTCTAGGTTTATCCACAACTTTTTCTAAACCTCTTTGAATTGAATTAAACATAATATCTGCCTGACCTAACTCAAAAAGCTCTGGGAATTCAGGTTCAATCCCTGCCTCATTACATGCATTAAAATAACCAACCCCTTCCCAACTACTAACAGAATCATACCGTTTCTTACCTAACTTCTGAAAATATTGTTTAGTTCTTTCCATAAAATAACCCTCTCAAAACACTATAAAAACCTTTTCCCAATCTTTAAATAATTCAATTTTCTCTTATATTTATGAAAACTGACTTCATCCCAATTGACTATGATTTTTTTGATTTTCAAGGAAAAAACTATGCAAAAATCATCGGAAGAAACAGCCAAGGCCAGAGAGTTTGCATAATAGACTCTTGCCCGATTTATCTCTGGGCTATTTTAAAAGATAATTTAAAACAAGAAAAAATAAACAAATTAATAGAAAAGTTAAAAAAAATAAAATTGGTTTCAAAAGGAAGAAACACAAAAGTTGAATCAGTAGAACTACATGAAAAAAACTTCCTAGGAAAAAAAATCAAAGCACTAAAAATTTTCGCAACAAACTATAAAGATCTCCATGAAATTGCAGAAAAATTGGGAACTCCCGAAATAAAAAAAAGAAGGGGATATGATTTAGGACTTACAACACATTATATAATAGAAAAAAATATTTTACCTTTAAACTGGTATGAAATTTCTGGAGAAGTTTTAAACAATTCTCTAGAATTCGGGGGAATAGATTCTATTTTAGAAGTAGATTTGTGTTTAAAATTAGAAAAATTAAAAAAAATTCCCGACAAAAAATTCAAACCAAAAATACTTTCTTACGACATTGAAACAGATTCGTTAAAAATTGGGGAAGGAGAAATATTAATGATTTCATTAGTATCAGATAATTTCAAAAAAGTCTTAACTTGGAAAAAAACTTCTGAAAAAAAACAAAGTTATGTTGAATATGTAAAAGACGAAACAGAACTCCTGGAAAAGTTTGTAGAATATGTGAAAAAAATTTCTCCAGATTTTCTCACAGGATATTTCTCAGATGGTTTTGATTTGCCATACATAAAAGCTAGAGCAGAAAAAAACAAAATAAAACTCCAATTAGGTTTGGACGGAACTCAACCAAAATTTTCAAGAGGAATAAATTTAACAGGAAAAATAAACGGGATTGTCCACGTCGACCTTTTAAAATTTTTAAGAACTGCTTACTCCCAATATATGCAATCAGAAACCCTCTCATTAAACGAAGTTTCAAAAGAATTTCTCGGCGACACGAAAAAAGATTTCAAAATGAGGCATTCATCAAATCTAAAAGAAATGGATTGGAAAAAGTATTACGAATATAACTTACATGATTCAGTCCTAGTCTTCAAATTATTTGGGAAATTCTGGCCAGACTTACTAGAATTTTCAAAAGTTATACAAGAACCAATTTTTGAAGTATCAAGAAACGGTTTATCAAAACAAGTTGAATCCTATATTTTGCACAATCTAAAAGACTTTAATGAAATTCCAGAAAAACGCCCAACCTATGATGAGATTCGTGAAAGGCGAGAAAGACCACATTCAGAAGGAGCATTTGTCTTCGAGCCAAAGCCAGGACTTTACAAGAAAATAGCAATGTTTGATTTTACATCAATGCACACAAGTATAATCGTTTCATTTAATTTATCAAAAGCAACACTTTTAGAAAAAAAGCAAAAAGATGCTTATGAATCTCCAGAAATAAATTACAAGGGAAAACTAACAAAATTCTATTTTGAAAAAAAACCAGGATTTTTTCCAACACTTGTAAAAGAAATTTTTGAAAAAAGAAAACAATTCAAAACAGAATACAAAAA
>CAZGTS010000021.1:0-8644 GCA_964528865.1 Candidatus Woesearchaeota archaeon | reverse complement strand
TAAATAAGATTTAATTGTCTTCCTGTAACTTTAGAAATTTCATCAGGAATATTAACCCAAACATCACCATTCTTTTTAAAAATATTCTGAACTTGTAGGCTCATTAACTCCGTAGGAGCCCTAATTAATGAGTCATAAACAAAAAGCAAGATTAACTGCTCAAATTTCGTGAAATAGGGCAAAAACTTTTTCATAAAAATATCTTTCTCAATATAAACAAATTCAGGGTCTTCATCTTTTGAACTATCTAGATCTTCTGCAAGATTATAAATAACAACTGGAATTTTTTTCTTTCTGTTTATCTTAATCCACCAATTCCAAAAACTTTTGAATATCTTAACATAATCTTGAGGAGATTTATATTTCTCCCCATCAATTCTTTTTATATCTCCTTCTCTCATATCTTTAAAAAATTGTGCTATCTTTTTCTCGCTTATTTTAGTTAGGTCATTAACTTTGCGTTCCTCCATCATTCTCATAATTTGTGCTAACCTTTGCCTTAAATTATTAAGTCTAGGGTAACTCCTCCCACCTTTTGTGGATTTACGAGAAATATTAGAACCAACTTCCATATCAAATATAAACTGAATTAAAATATCAGAATTCTTTTTTGTTAACCCTTCCTCTCCTTCTTTTTGTACAGCTTCTTTCCATTTTTCATATCGTTGCTTATGCCCAAATACATCTAACTTCATAAAAAACAGAGGGCAGGATACCTTTTAAATGTTCCTACGCCCTACCTACGCCCCCACCGTGATTCGAACACGGGTCACAGCCTTTCTTCTTTTCCCAAAGGAGAAAATGAAAAGTGCAAAGCACTTTGCTTTTGAAAGGGCTGCATTCTTGGCCACTGAACTATAGGGGCATAAAAGAAAAAGAAGAAATTATTTTATAAAGGTAACTACAACCTCAGCTTTGCACATTTAGTAGATCTTTTTTTGTGCAACTTAAACTTATTGTGTAAAACTTACAATCTCAAAACTTCTTAACCATATATTCATCTTCCAACTTATAGCCCAACTTCTTATAATATTCTCTTACTCCAACACCACTTATCACCTTCAACTTTTTAATTTTCTCTGCCCCTAGTAAACTTTTTTTTCCAAAAAGTTTCGGGGCCTGCTTGCAGGTTCTCGCACTGGGAACGTAGTGAGGCGGTGTACGCCCGTGGTGCCGAACACAAATATTCTCTGCTTCTTCCATTAACCACTTTCCCAAACCAGTATGTTGCCCCAGATTTCCTTCTTGCCCAAGTTTCAACGACTTACCATAAACATGCAACTCTCTTATTATCGCTTTATTTTGATGAATTCGCAACCTCAACAAACCAAATAAAATATCTTCCTTATTTACAATCTCTAAAAAATATTCATCTCCTCCACTTGCTTTATACTTAATAGTCTTTAAATCCAAATCCAAATTATCTGTAGAATTAAATCCAACCTCTCTATATCTTATCTCTTTCAACTTAACTTTGTTCTTCCTAAAATCCTCTTCAATACTTTTCCTCAAATCAATTTTAATCGTCCCTGCTACAATATACTCTGGGGGAATCTCTCTCATCACTCTCATCACCCGACAATATCTCGGAACAGCTTTCATCATTTCAACCAAAATTTTCTCAGTTTCCTCTTTAGTATAAGGAATATATTTTTTACCCCAATACCAATCCTCTAATTCAGCACCAGGAATAACCTGACACGGGTAAAGTTTCAACTGGTCTGGTTTAAATCTTTCATCAGAAAAAAGTTTCTTAAATAAATCTATATCTTTTTTCAAATTACTTCCAGGCAAACCAGGCATAATGTGATAACCAACTTTAAAACCAGCATCCTTCAAATTCCGCGTAGCTGAAACAACGTCTTGCACAGTATGCCCTCGTTTAACCTTCTTGTAAATTTTATCATCAACAATCTGAACTCCCAACTCAACCCTTGTCACCCCCCATTCTCTTATCCTATCAATAAATTTAGAACAAACATCTGGGCGCGTCTCAATACAAAGCGCAACACACCTATGTCTTGTCTTTTCATTTCTCTTCTTTGCTTCTTCTAATGTCTTGGATTTCTTTCCATTCAACCCATCATAACAACTTTTGATAAACTCATATTGAAATTTTTTAGGATACTCTAAAAAAGTCCCGCCCATAATTATCAACTCAACCTTGTCTGTCGGATGCCCCATTGCCTCAAAAACTTTCAGTCTTTCCTTAACTTGCTCATAAGCACGATATTTCACACGCATCGCCCTCATAACAACAGGGGAACGAGGAGTATAACTCTGAGGAACATTTAAACTCGGGCAATAAACACAATTTCCATGCTCACACTTTCGAGGAGGCAACATCACAGCTAAGGGAGTAATTCCCGAAATAGTCCTCATTGGCTTACGTTGGAAAGAATTTCTCCTTTGCGACGTAGTGAAAATCTTTTGATTTACTCTTCTCATTATTTTTCGAGAGTATTTACATTTTTAAACTTGAACTATCTTCCTATTTCATGGACCAAAAAAAACTCTGGGACAATATTGCACCTGAGTGGACAAAATTTAAAACAAGGCCAATAGAACACACAAAAGAATTTCTAAAAAAACAAACAGGCAATGTTCTTGATTTAGGAAGCGGTGCAGGAAGGCACCTTCAAAAGATAAAAAATGGGAAAATGTATCTTGTTGATTTCTCAAAAGAAATGATTAAACACGCAAAAGAAAAAAATATCGACGCAAAATTCTTCATATCTGACATAACAAAACTCCCTTTTGAAAACAACTTCTTTGACGCTGCAATTTGTATATCTTCGTTACATTGTATAGAAACAAAACAAAAAAGAAAACAAGCCACACAAGAATTATACCGTGTATTAAAACCAAATGCTAAAGCGTTTATTGGCGTCTGGAATAAAAACTCAAAAAGATTCAAAAACGCAGAAAAAGAAAAATACATTGATTGGAAAGGTATGGGAAAAAGATATTATTACCTTTACGACGAAAAAGAAATCCACGACTTATTTAAAAAAATTGGTTTTAAAATAATCTCAACGCACAATTCCGAAATGATGATTAATTTTATTGTTGAAAAAAACTAAATTTTATTGTTGAAAAAAACTAATTATTTCTTAACAATCTTCATCATATCAAAAAAGGATTTTTTCTCAAACTCAACTATTTTTATTCTTGCCCTTTGTAAAGATTTTCCATGAAAATCTTTCGGGGCCTGCTTGCAGGTTCTCGCACTGGGAACGTAGTGAGGAGGTGTACACCCTTGGTGCGCCAAATCAATCTTAATCTTAATCATGCCAAGTCCAGAAATAAAAACAGTCCCAACAAGAAAATTTTTTCCATCAATTTTCTGCAACGACAACAAAATCTTCTGAATTTTTGCCCCAGTACGCCGTATAGAAGGGTACGCCTGATGACAACCAGCTTCCTCTTCCATCTTCTCAATAATCATCTTTTCAATCTCCTCAAAATCAAAATCAATGTTGTCTGCGATTTTGTCCAAAACAATTTGTCCTTCTTTTTGATTCTCTCCAACTTGCTCAACAGGAACAATATCTACTCCATTCTTGCCCTCTGTATTTACATCTCCTTTTACAGAGGGTACACCCTTGGGTGCTAATTGAAAACTAAATATCTTTTTTGTCTCAGGAATCACATAATCAATATGAATCTTATTTCCCTTTTCTTCACAATCAATTAAAAAAAACCCCGAACAAAAATACGCACTTGGATTCTCCTTCATAAAACCATGGAACTTTTCAGACGCAAATAATTTTTCAAGGTAAAATTGAAGATTCATTTTCTTTTCCAAATTTCTTTTTTCACTTTCTCAACAAACTCTTCAACAAAAAAATTCTGAATTTTCTTATTCCCCTTAACACGAACAGCCAAACTCTTTTCTTTCTCCTCTCTATCTCCAACAACAATTATATAAGGCACCCTCATCAACTCAGCATCTTTCACCTTCGCAGGAACAGTTGTCTGCCTAAAATCAGCATCAATTCTCAAATTAGGAATTTTCTCTCCAAGTTGTTTTATAATTTCTTTAGCATATTTTTCATTCCTGTCTGTAAAACTCAAAACCCGAACCTGAATCGGTGCAAGCCACGTCGGAAATCTTCCATTAAAATGTTCAACCAAAATTCCGTAAAACCTTTCTATTCCTCCAAGAACAGTTCTATGCAACATAATCGGTCTCTGCTCTTTATTATTTTTATCAGTATAAGTCATATCAAATCTTTCAGGCATCGACATATCCAATTGAATCGTCGCAGTCTGCCATTCTCTTCCTAAAGAATCCTTTAGATGAAAATCAATCTTCGGCCCGTAAAACGCTCCGTCACCTTTGTTAATCTTAAACTTAATCTTTTTACTTTTCAAAATCTTCTCAAGAATTTTCTCTGATTTATCCCAAACCTTTTCATCCCCAATTTTTTTCTTAGGACGAGTTGACAACTCAACCCGATAATCCAATCCAAATTTCTTATAAATAACATCCACTAAATTCATAATTCCTAAAACCTCTTGTTCAATCTGTTCTTCTGTACAATAAATATGCGCATCATCTTGGGTAAACTGAATAACTCTAAACAATCCTCCCAGAACTCCAGAAAGTTCCTGTCTATGCACAACACCCAACTCTGCAACCCTCAACGGAAAATTCTTATAACTCTTCGGCCGATTTTTATAAACTAACATTCCCCCAGGACAATTCATCGGTTTAACCGCAAACACTCTCTTGTCATAATCAGTCAAAAAAATATTCTCTCTATACTTCTCCCAATGACCTGAAATCTGCCACAACTTCTTATCTAAAATTTGAGGTGTTCGAATCTCTTCATAACTATCATTTCGATGTAACTCTCTCCAATATTTAACTAACTCATTCCAAATAATCAATCCATTATTATGCCAAAAAACCATCCCTGGCGCAGTTTCTGAAAACGAAAACAAATCCATCTGCTTCCCAATAATCCTATGGTCATTATCCTTAAGTTTAGAACTATCCAACTTTGTCTTCCCAATCTCTCTCAACAGTTGCTTATAATCATATTTCTCCTCGCTATCCTTCTCCTCTCCTCCAATACTAATATCTCTACTCAACTCTGAAAGTGGATGCCCCTTAACTTTCATCTCAAATTCCTTATAATATCCAAAAGGTGCTCGTGTAACTGCAAAATATTTTTTCAATTCTTTTTCAGCAACATCTAAAACATTCACCGCGATTTCAGGAGAACCTAAATTACTTGACAAATGTGCATAAGGATACAAAACAACATTTTTCGTCTTAACCTGCGATGCAACATTCTTAATTTCTTCAACAAGTTTTTCAACAACTTTCTTAACATCAAAATCACTTTTCTCAACCGCACTCAAAACCACCAATGCCTCTTTCACCTCAATACTTTTCTTTTCCTTATCTGAAAGCTCCTCAATCTTCCTCAACGCCTTCTTCAACGGCTTGAACTTAATATAGTCAACATGCAATAAAAGTATTTTCATAAATAAAACAAACAAATAGGTTTTATAAAATTTGGGGGTTGGAGGGAATTAATCAACATCTCTTCTAAAATCATAAGTTCTATCTGAATGTCCTACAACTTTAAAATTATCTTCTACTATTTGATTATACAACTTTGACCCTTTTTCGCCAAATACCGAAGAATTATAAGGCATACATTTGTCAGGAAAGATTATTCCAGTTTTGCAAAGTACTTCTCTTACTTCCTTCATAGTTAATTTTTCTCCCAATCCTTTAACTGCTTCTTTACTTTCTGTATCATCAGTGCATACAAACAAAAAACAATCTCCCATAAAATTTCTTAGATTCTATATTTATAATAATTTATATCTTAAGAAGTATATGTTCTATTTATACAAAAAATCATCAATTCTTTTCTTTGCCTTCTCTCTATTTGATTGATGCTTTTTCAAGAAAACATTTATTTTATCAATTAAAATATTTTTTAACTCACTGGTCAACATCTTCCCAGACTTATAATCCTCATAAATCTTTTTCAACTTTTCATCGTCAGGTTCAAAAAACATTCTCAAATATTGAAAACTAACATCAACATCTGGATTGCCTCCTTTTTTTCTATGCTCTTCAATAGTTTTCTGCCCTCCTGAAAAAGCATATTTGTTAATTTTTTTCTTGACTTCTGAAGGAGAATCAGTTGTCCATATAGAATAGACCCCTGAAGCAGACATTTTCCCTCCAACCCCTGTTAATGGTGGAAGAAACACACTATGCAAAATTGCTGGTTTGTAATGCCCAATCTTCGGCATCACATCTCTTGAAATCCTAAAATGAGTATCTTGGTCAATTCCCAACGGAATCAAACAAGGGATATTTTTCCCTTTCAAAACAGAAGGAAGAAAAGCAGGAACAGCTTGCATCGCCGTATAAAAAATACTCCCAATATTATTAGTATCATTAAAACCAAAACTTGACTTAACCGTAGAAAAAGTAATTTTCTTCGCAACCTTACACGCCTGCTTATACATAAGACCAGCATGCTTAGTGTCTATTAAAAAATGCGTTTTCTTCGGGTCAAATCCCAACGCAATAACATCCAACATATCTTCATAAGTTGCCTTTTCAGTATCTTTCAAAGTCACATCATTCTTATATAAAAACTTTTCCTCGTCAGGAAATTGAAACCACATTTCAACACCAAATTTATCCTGCAACCATTTACACATTATCCACGGCATCAAATGACCTAAATGAATCTTGCTCCCTTTAGTTGAAGCTCGTCCAGTATAAAGAAAAAACTTATTCCCTTTTTCATATTCATCTAAAATCCAGCTCAAATCTCGATGCGCAAAAAAAACTCTCCTTCTTAAAAACAAATGCAAATCCCCTGTATGTTTCTCAATCCTTTCCAACAATTTATCATCTAATCTAGAAACTCCAAACTCCTTAATCAACTTCCCATAATCAACTTTTCCTTTAACTTCATAAGGCGTCACTTCAAAACTTCTCTTTTTCATAATTAATTAAACAATTCTTTATTTTTAAACATTATCAAAAACCCCAAAATATTTATAAACAATAATCCTCTCTTATAAAAATGAAAAGAGTGCTAATATTATTAATAGGATTAATACTTCTAACATCTTTCACATCCGCAGATATTATAATCAATCAACAGCCAAAAGAAATTTACAATTTAGGAGATTTAATAGAAATCCCTGCTACTATAAAAGCAACAACAAACATTGAAGGAAATTTCCAAATGGACTTAGTCTGCAACGGCCCAATAATTAATTTCTACAAAAACGGAGTAAAACTCTCAGCAGGAGAAGAAAAAGAATTCGACTCTTCAGTTGTTCTTACTAAAGATATTATTGGTACTATAACTGGAAATTGTAAAATAAAAATGTCGTTGATAGGGGAAGAACCAAAATTAACAAATGAATTCCGAATATCAAACAATCTAAAAATTAACTTAGACACAAGAGAAACAGAATTCAATCCAGGAACAAATTTCTTTTTTGATGGCTCTGCAGTAAAAGAAAATGGAGAAGAGGTTGAAGGTTTCATAGAAATTGAATTTTTATCAATACAAATAACAAACCAAACAAGCAACGAAACAACTTCCACAACAAGCATGGTTTTAACAGATGCTGTTAGCAACGGGTTCTTCTCCGTAGAAATACCTTTAGCAGAAAACATAGAAGCAGGGATACATCCAATGAAAATAATTATCTATGAAAAAGACGCAAACGGGAAAATAACAAATCAAGAATCAATTGATCACAGCATCAGGGTCTTACAACTCCCAACAAGTCTTGAAATAATTATTGAAAATCAAGACGTAGAACCAGGAACAATCCTCAAAACAAAAGCAATCCTTCACGACCAGACAGGAGGAAAAATAGAATCAACAGTAATTATAACTATAAAAAGAAACGACAACACAATTTTAGAACAAACTGAAAAATCAACAGATGAGTTCTTGGAATTACCAGTAGCATACAATGAACCTCCAGAAGAATGGAAAATCGTCGCTGTTTCAAACGAATTCATAACAGAATCAACTTTTAATATCATTGAAAAGAAAGATGTAAAAGTTGAAATAATAAACAACACACTTATCCTAACAAACATCGGAAATGTCTTGTACAATGACGCTATTTTAGTAAAGATAGGAGACGACCCCACAGATTTAAATGTGAGTTTAGATGTAGATGAAACCAAAAAATACAAACTAAGTGCTCCTGAAGGAGAATACCAAATAGAAATAGTTGCAGAAGGAGAAAGCAAAATGACTGCAAGCGTTCTTCTCACTGGAAAAGCAATTGATGTTAGAGAAGCATCAAATACAGCAATAAGATTAATAAGGCATCCTTTTGTTTGGGTTTTCATAATAGCCATCCTCGGATTTGTTGCATTCACAGTTTTCAAAAAAGGGTATAAGAAAAGTTTTTTTGGTCACATAAATTTAAGGAAAAAAAATAATACTAAACTAACACCTTTAAAAAAAAACTCATTGATTAACTCAAAAAACAAAGCAGAGCTTTCTTTATCAATTAAAGGAGACAAACAAAATGCAAGTATTGTTTGTCTTAAAATAAAAAACCTTAAAGAAATTGAATCAACAAAATCAAATGCAGAAGAAAAATTGCAGGAAATTGTTGA
>CAZGTS010000020.1:0-8722 GCA_964528865.1 Candidatus Woesearchaeota archaeon | reverse complement strand
TATTTTGCCCCCTGCTCTAAAAGTTTTGCAAGTTCTTTTCTAGTAATTTGAAATTTGCTTCCTCTTCCAACTCCAGAAGGAATCTTTCTAAAAAGCGCCTCAACAATTTTCTTCTTCTTTCCTAAAATATCTTTTTTTGTCAAATTTGTTTTCAACAATCTAACTGAACAATTAATATCATATCCAACTCCTCCAGGAGAGATGATTCCTTTGTCCACGTCAAAAGCTGCAATACCGCCGATTGGGAAACCATAACCGACATGCATGTCTGCGACTCCAATAGAATATTTTAAAATTCCTGGTAGTTGTGCCACATTTGCAATTTGTTTTAGTGCGTCTTCTTCCAAAGTCATTTTTTCAGAAATAAAAATCCTCCCTGGAACTAACATCTTTCCTTCTCGTGGAATTTCATAAATATTTTTTGAGATTTTTTTTGTTTTCATACGATAAAGAAGAAGCAAGGGTTTTTATTATTTCTTCTTATGCGACTTTCATCTCAAACATCAAGCACAACTTGACTAATCCATTTACCTTTCTCTTGCTTCACAAACATTTCACTATAAGTTATTGCTTTCACATCAAGACTAATCTTGTAATTTTTAGCTTTGTCCCCGACAAATTCACATTCAATAAAATATGCTCCTGATTTTTCTTCAATCTTTAATTTTTTAATCTCTCCTAAGAAAAATCCCTTGCTATCAAACAAAACCAAAAACTCTTCGAGAAAACTATACAATGCTCCTTCCAATCCTCCCCCCTCTAATTGAAAACTAAATCTCTCCTTCTTCTTTCTCTTAACTTTCCCATCAAACATTGAATTAAACATTGCCAACGCAGAATTCGCAAAAACTTCTTCCAAACTTTTCCCAAACGCCTGAAACTTTATATCTGCTGTATGTTCTAAAAATTCGAATTTCATTAAACTTTCCAACAAAACAGCTTTAATTGTCTTGAGTCAGCTGACATATTAAAATCTGGGTGAGAATCTATATTCACTGATATTACAATTGATTGAGCATATATTGCTTTTCCTGAGTCTTCCTCTAAAATACAATTATCAGTCATTTCACATACCATTGCCTCACAATTCAAATAATCAGGAATTTTTAAACTTATTTTTTCTTTAACCTCATCTAAATCATTTGTTTCAAAATCATTCCATCCTATTGGGAGATAATCACTTTTAAGAATATCTGCTCTAAGTGAATTGTTTAATTGAATTTCTCTTAATATCGAAATCTCTTCCTTATAAATTTCCAATGAATCTTCGTTTTTTTGAATATTCCTTTGACCAACAACTATAAGCAAAACACTTGCTATGAGTAATATCGCAATAACTGCTTCAAAAATTTTTATCCACCCTTTTTTATTCATCATATCTTTATTTAAAATACTAAGTTTATAATCTTTTTGAAAAAAAGTTTTAATAAAGATTCTTCCTATGAACTTACTTACCAAATTTATTTTATATTTATTACCATATTCTAATTTTCATATATCCTGATAAAATGTTTGCCTTGTCGTCAAGATATCTAACTGGAACTTCTTTAACATAAACACTCCGAGACACATTTTCACTTTTTGTTTCGATAGTTAACCCGTCATTATATATAAATCCAAACCCAAAATCACTACCTACGGGAATGTTTAATTCTTCTTTAAGATTTTCATATTCTTCTAGATAAGTTTCATTTAACTCTTCAACTTTTGCTTTAGAAATATATTTGCTTGATTTTAATAATTCAATTTCATATTTATCGTCTTTTGTTAAGGAGACACATAATTCTTCTGATTTTTTATTTAAACTTTCTAATTCTTCTGAATCATATATTTTTAAAAAAACCATTTCAGAATTACTTCTATCTACTATTAAATTATTAGTGTCCTCTTCTGAGATATAAGAAGAAATAATATTCTTATCATAATCCTTGACAATAATCGTGGGGTTTAATCCTTTTTCTCCAATCAAACTATTTAATATCACACAAGATTCGCTAACAGTCTCGTCAATAGTTATTGTAAGAGTCGTCAAATTAATATTAAGTTTTTCAATTAATGCTACTTCTAAATAGTCCAACATAAACTCTTTGTCGTCATTAACTGTTATTAGTGGTTCCATAGTTGAATATAAAAAAGTCAAAAAAACTACAAAGATTACAAAAGATAGGATAATTCCAATATGTGAACCTTTTTTATTTTTTGGAAAAAAAATCTTCTTCTTCATTTTCTAAAGAAATAATTTATCTTTATTAATCTATCCAAAAAATATATTGGCTCCTGTAGAAATAAAGAAAGAGAGTATCATTAGTGTAAATGAATGTTTTATCCCGGATTTAGCATTTCCTTCTGCAAGTTTTCCAATCGTCAAACCATTGAAAAATCCTTGAATCAAAAGCAAGTACAAAAACGAATTAGCTATTGTCTTCTGGTCAATAGTTTCACCTGTCCCAACAAGAGTTATATCAAGAGTCATATTAGAAAGCATAGGAAATATTTGGAATTGCATAATTAAAATAATTATTATAAATACAAAGAAAATAATATAACCCTGAACAATTAATGTTGATATCGCTGCCTTCCGTTCTATTTTTAATTTGTTTGACGTGTTCACTGCTTCAGCAACTGATTCAAGTATCTCGCCAATATCTCCTCCTGCTCTTTCTGCCTGCCCAATTAATTTTAATGTCCTTGAGATATTTTTATTATTAACGTCTTTTGAAAATATTTCTAAAGCAGTATTCAATGGAATTCCCAAGGAAATTTGATTTGCTAATTTTTCAATATTTCCACTCAAGACACCATAAGTTTTGTCTTTAACATTAGTTATACTTTTACTTATTGGTATCCCTGTTTGGACGCTTTCAACCAGGTTTCTGGCAAACTCTAAGAACATCTCCCTTTTTTCATTTGCAACTCTTGTTTCATAAATAGTTAAAATTACAAATGGAGTAATCTCCAATAAAACTCCAATCCCAAGAACAAAAAAGAAAAATTTTGTGCCAATTAAAAATAGTGATAAAATTACGACTATTAACGAGAATGTAAATCCGATCCAATATATTTTTTTCATATTATTCACTTGGTTTTTTTAAGTGTAAAAATGTCAGGAAGATCACGTTTATTACTGCTACCCCGGAGACCATTATAACACCAATCATTGATGTACTTAATGAAATTCCTAATCCACTTATTTTCATCATCATCAATACGAGCATAAAAATCATTGGAGCAGCAATAACAACACTTATGTAAATGTCCATAAATGTTTCTGCAGTTTTTGTGTGTTTTTCATTTTCAATTTTATATTCAAAAAGTAAACTTTGGGACCTTTTTTCAAAAAAATCTTGAATGTCCCCGCCAGAACTTATTGTTGAAGCTAAACCATTAAATAATTCTGCGAGCTTTGAACTTGGGCAGTTAGACGCAAGATTTCTCATCGCACTAACTAAATTATATCCATAAACATGAGTTTCATTTATTAATTTTGTAAATTCTTTTGAAATATTAGGATACTCTCCTGTTGAATTTATTATGCTAAAAATTTTACTTGGTTCAACCATCGAGCCTGAAATAGCAGACATATGAATTGTTGCAAAAGGGAGTTCACGATTGATTTTGTTTTGGATAGAGTTTTTTTCTAGTGAAGGGTAAAAGTACATGAAGGAAAATGTTCCAATGGGAATGACAAATAAAATCCAAAATATTTTTAAGAATCTTGTTCCAATATCTTCAGTAACATTAGTTATAATGGGCAGTGCAGGTCCAAAATTAAAAAATAAAAAAAATACAAAAACAAATATGCTAAAAATCACAGATAATAGCGTAGTAAGTAAAATTATCGAAAGATAATTTGAAGGGACAAATTGCATATTTGATTTTATAAGAGATATTTTTAATAGGTCAAATACTTTTTTCTTAGAAAGAGTTTTTGATTTATTCTTAAAAATCCTGTTTGCCATTTTAACATACTTGCTTGGTTTTTTTATTTTCTTTTTAACAACGTTCTTTTTCTTTTTCCCAAACCGTTTTAATGTACCTCTTTCAAGTTCTAAGAAATTCGTAGGAAGTTTCACTTTTACTTTTTTTGAAATCTTAATAGGTTTTCTTTCCTCAATATTTAATTCAACATTTTCAGTTTCTTTTTGAGTGGTTAATGGTTTTACAAAGGATATATTTTTTAATATTTTAGGGAGATCATTATTTCTTTTCTTCAATAAATTCTCTAATAAAGTAATTTGTGAAAAAATCATTTTTCTTTCTTCAAGGTTCCTTGTTTTTTCCAATACTCCAAAAAAATAATTTATCTCTCTGAGGATTTTCTTTTTTTCTAAAATTATTTTTTTTAATTCTTCATCCATTCAACACACCTGAAATTTTATTTTGAATTTTCATAATTAACTTTTTCATATTATTAAAGTTTTCATAATTTTTTTCATTATAACTTTCTTCAAGTTTTAATTCAGCTTCTTCAAGAGTATGAACTAATTGGTTAAGGAACATAATATCCTCTTTTTTTATCATCTTCAAAAGAAGTAAATCACATTCTTAAATATTTTGATTAAGAAATTTTGGGTAATTATTCAATTCCAAATTTTTTTAAGACTTCATTGGGTTTTTTAGAATATTCATTAATTATTTCTTGAACTTTGTTAAAACTAAGAATTTTATTTTGATGTAATTTGTAAATTAGCTGAATCCTCCTCCTGAACTCTAAATCAATCTCTTCAATCCTCAAGCCAGTTCTTTTTGCAATCTTTTGGAATATTTTACTATCTTTCTTAAAATAAAACTGGTCATCAGAAGGATTCCAGACAAAAGGCGTATTTGTCATTGCAATTCCATCAGAAGTTACATCAATTATTTCAACCATTTCTCTTAACTTTCTTGTTTCTTGCTTATTTATAACAGCATGAGTCATAATACAAACACAATCAAGAACATTCAACAAAGTTGGAGAAAGTTCAATAGGAGGAGTTTTTAATCTCTTTATCACAGTGTCAACAGAATCTGCGTGAATAGTGCTGATAGAAGAATGTCCCGACGCCATACCTTGAAACAAAACATATGCTTCTTTACCTCTAACTTCTCCAACAATTACATAATCAGGATTTTGTCTAAAAGAACTTTTCAATAAAGTGAACAAATCTATCTCACCGATTTTTTTTATTCCTGTTGAAGCCCTTACCATACTTGGAAGCCAGTTTTCTCTAGCAAAATTTAATTCTCTCGTGTCTTCTATTGAAACTACTCTTGCTGCTTGAGGAATAAAAAACGCAATAGCATTAAGCAAAGTAGTTTTTCCAGAAGCAGTTCCCCCAGCAATAAGAATATTCATTTTATACTGAATTAACAACCAAAGATAGGCAAGCATCTCTGGACTTAATGTTTTGAACACCAGCAACTGAATCGGCGTCCATGGATTTTTTGTGAACTTCCTTATAGTAAATGTTGGTCCCTTACTTGTGATATCTTTTGTATAAGTTGCATTTACTCTGCTTCCATCAGGGAGGCTGCCATCTAATATTGGTTGAGAATAAGAGATATATTTTCCGCATCGTTGAGAAAGTTTTTCCACGAAATTTTCTAGCAAATCCATATTATTAAATATTAAATTTGTCTTCAAGTTTCTATAAACCCTGTGGACAAGATAGACTGGAGAATTGGCCCCATTGCACTCAATATCTTCCACAAAATAATCTCTTATTAATGGTTCTGTTTCATTAAATCCTATGAAATCTCTGCAAAGATAATAATAAATTTTCTTGTAACTTTCATAAGACATATTTATCCCAAGTTCAGTAGCGATGATTTTTAACCTTTCGTCAATATATTCCAACAACGCCTCATTATTTTTTTGAACAACAGTATCAAAATTAATCATATTTCTCATAGCAGAAATAATTTCTTTTTTATCTTCTTTTTCTTTTTCATCAAGTATTGGTTCTTCAATTTTATATAAAAGTTCATAAAGTTTAGGATCCCAATAAATATGAGCAAAAGCAAATGGTGAAATTAGACAATACCTAATATCAACTTTTGTTTTGTCAAGCACTTTTTTTAATAGAGGAATCTTTGGAGAGAAATCTATTTGTATTCTTGGATAATTTTGTATGTCTGAAGTTTTAACCATTTTTAATTAATTCCCTTTAAACTTATATCAATAAGTGTGTTTTCACCACTTCTTCCATTATTTGAAATAAGCAAATTATAAGGTGCCGGAGCTTTATTTAGTGTTTTGAATTCATCATTTTCTTGATAGGTTATATCTATGTTTTCTGAAGTATAATTAATTGTAAAACTTACTTTGTTTAATTCCCCTTCTTTTTCAGTAAGAGTAACAATTTTTTTATCAGGAAGAAGAACAATCTTTTCTCCTATTTCACTATATTCATATCTACTTTCCATCTCAAAAGTAATTGTGTCATTTTCTCCGTCTATATTCAAGCTGCCTTTTTTTATTCCAACCTCAACCAATCGAGAATTCCCAGCAACTCCGATCGTTTTTATTGTGTAATCAACTGTTCTAAACATTTCAAGTGACTGTTCAAGAATAGCTTTGTCTTGTAATTTTTCTATTTCTGGTTTTGCATAAGTAAGAACAAATCCAATCATTAGCAATGCAATTGAAGTATAAATTACAGTTTCAATCCAAACCTGTCCGCTTTTACTTCGATTTTTTAACACACCTCTTTTCATAAACTATTAAGTTAAATTTACTTTATAATGTTTTGGTAAAAACTGTTTTAATTCTAACAAGAATAAATTTCAAATACTGAATCAGAAACTTCGCATTGGTTCCCATCTATAGCTGGAGCAATTGTTACTAAGTCTGGTTTGCTGGAAAACTCATTTGAAATATAAGTCCTTCCAGAATTTTTCCCAGGCAGTTTTATTAAACCTATTCCAAAATCCATAAAAGAATAATTTGCTAAATTTGTAATTGTATGTTCCGTATTGTTTAAAGTATAACTTTTAGTTATTGCATCCCCAGAAATCGAAACAATAACTTCATCAATTTCTATGTCTCCTATGTTTATTGAAAATTGAAAAGATAAACTAGAATTATCATAACAAGTATATTGTTCATTTAGTTCAACTTTGTTAAAAATATTTATGCATGATTCTGCCACATCTAGCCTGTCTGTTAATAAATTTGATACAGCCACCCAAACAATTGCAATAGCTGAAATAGTTAAAGCAATTAAAATTAATGTGGTGATAACCGCAGAGAGTCCTTTACAATTTTCTGGGAGAAATTTGTGATGAAAAATTTTTAATTTTATTTTTTTATTATTCATGTTATGCTAATTTTTATTCCGTTTTGTTCTTTGCAAGTAAAAACTCTATCTCCTTTGTCTGATTTCCCTGCTAAAATAGGAATTAAAATTATTTCTTTAACATCATTGTCTAAAGATATGCTAATCTCTGAGGTTACTCCTCCTTGACTTAATCCTGTTTCTGGCCAACCATTATAATCTTCCATCAAGTTTTTTGTTTCGTGACTTCCTGGTTTTAAAATTTTAATATTCATATTAAAAATACTAACTGTTCCATCATTAACAATACTTAATCTGTTAGAAGACGAATCATAATCCGCACTAAAAATGACATCATCGCAAACAAGCTCAACATTTTTTTCGAGTTTTGTTATCGCACTTTCATTAAATCCTCTAAACCATAAAAAAATAATCAACCCCATCACAATAACCATTGCAATTAATAAAACTGTAGCAATTATAGGAGAAACACCTTTACGGTTTTTTGGAAAAAGATTAATTAGTTGTGACATATGTTTCCTCACCAATGTTCTGAGAAATTATAAAATAAAAATTCTCTCCTTCATTTAAATCAAACTCATATTCCTTATCTTTTTTATCTTCTAACTCTTTTTTAATTTTGACCTTTATTCTTTTCTTTGTCTTGTCTGCTGTTTTACATTTTTCATCATCTTTATCACATTCAGTAAAGTCACCTTCTTTAGGAGTGAATGTTTTGCTTGCATATTTTTTAAGTTTCTTACTTACTGCTCCTGTTATTCCAAAATCCACTTCTAGTTTATTTTCAAGTCCTTCTTGACCAATTACAATCACACTTTCATCATCTCCAATTAAAAGATAAATATCTATCTCTTCTCCAAGATATTTAGAATATGTTTCTACAAAATTTTGTAAAAGTTCTACAGTTTCATTTTTGTCAAGCCCATTATATATTCCATAATCTAAAACATTTTCTCCTTCTATATTTAACTCTTCACCTAAATCATAAATTTTTACAGAATCTTGTTTCTGTGCATAATTAGAAATTGTAACAAATCCAATAATCCCTGCAACGATAATAATTGTCGCAATTAAATAAATCTGTCCTCTTTTATTTCTCATAAATAAAATATGGAAAAAGAGTTTATAAATATTTTGCTGTAAAATATTCGCGCGCGACTTCTTGTGAGTGCGAGCGAGGTCGGGAGTTATAAAAAGTTATTTATGCCATTTGGTACGAACAGGAACAAAGAAGAAGATTCTAAAATTGTTTTGTCTGTAGACCGAGCGATTTCACGACGAGCAAAAATAATTTTGTATTAATGAGGAGTGAGGTTGGGAGTAAGAAACCACCAGCTGATTCCAGTGTAGACCAGAAACCAGCTCAAAGTTTGCTGAAAAAGCTACCTTCATTTCTCCTCGGTTCTGCGACCCGCCAAGCATCTTAACAAATGTTTAGGGCTGCT
>CAZGTS010000019.1:4047-8896 GCA_964528865.1 Candidatus Woesearchaeota archaeon | reverse complement strand
ACAAGAAGTTTGTTTTATTTGATAGAAACGAGGGAAATAAAAAATACCATTCAATAGATTTCACAGAACTAATTAATGAAGATAAATTAAAAGAATTTGTAGCTCTTTTTTCCAAAGAGCAAGTTGAAAAAGGATTTATTGCTGAAGTTATTCAAAAATCAATAATTGAAGAACGAGAATTTACAAAAGAATTCTATAAATTATATCATGAAACAAGGTTGATGTTAATAAAAGAATTTGAAGATAATGATAAAAAACTTACACGGGCTGGAACAGTTCATTTTGCACAACTTTTTTTGAATAGATTGATGTTTGCTTTCTTTGCAGAGGATACAGGAAAATTGAGAGAAGGAATTGTAGAAGAAAAAATCCTGAATATGCTAGATAGAAATAAAGATTTATTATCGTTGAATACTCATTTTATTTCAGACATAATCAAGAATATTTTTGAAGACCTAAATAAAGGAAACCCCCCAGAATTTTTTGGATTCAACGGTGGCTTATTTCACGACCAAATACCTCCAAGAATTTATCTTAAGGACTTTAGAGATAATAAATTTTTCAAAGAAGAGAAGCAAAATTCAAAGTTAAAGAAGGATTTGAAGTTAAATGAAAAAGAACAAGAGATTTTTAATAAATACAAAGATAGATTAAACCCTATAATAGAAAATATATTGTTAATGGCGTCTTTTGATTTTAAGACAGAGATTAATGTTAATATTTTGGGTCATATTTTTGAGCAATCTATTTCGGATATTGAGGATTTGAAAGCTGATAAAAGTTCAAGACGGAAAAAAGAAGGAATCTTCTATACTCCTGAATATATTACAGATTATATTTGCAGGAATACAATTATTCCTTATCTCTCTGAAAAAGGAGTTAATACTGTGCCTGAATTAATTAAAGAGTATGTAAATAATATTGAAGTATTAGAAGAGAAGTTCAAGGTGATGAAAATTTTAGATCCTGCTTGTGGCTCTGGTGCTTTCTTAATTAAGGCAACAGATATAATGTTAGAAATTTTCAAGGCAATTCAGGAATTTAAACAGCAGGAAGGAGAATACGAAGCGTTTAAATTAGGAACTGGAAGATTAGGGAAGAAAAAATTAGGAAATGCGAAAGGGCAATTAGTTTTAAGTAAATGGAACGAAGAAGCAGAAGCAAGAGAAATTATAGAAAATAGTATTTATGGTGTAGATATTAATGAGGAATCAATTGGAATAACTAAACTTTCTTTATTTTTGAAAATGGCGAGGAAGAATAGGAAATTAACAAACTTATCTAATAACATAAAACAAGGGAATAGTTTAATTGACGATGAAGAAATTGCAGGGAAATTAGCTTTTGATTGGGACAAAGAATTTCCATTTAAGTTTGATGTTGTTATTGGGAATCCGCCTTATGTTTTTACAAGGGATGTAGAATTTAATGATAAACTTAAAAAATATATAGCAAGAAATTATCTTAATGCAAAAGATTCTGTCTCAAAAAGCCACGCAAGACAATCTGGAAAAATTAATTTATATTCCTTATTTTTAATTAAGAGTAAGGACTTTCTAAAAGACAGCGGTCTAATTAGTTTCATAATTCCGAATAATCTTTTAAGAACAACTACTTATGATATTGTTAGAAAACAGCTTTTAGATAATTTTGATATTGCCGAAATTGTAGATTTAGGGATGGGTGTTTTTGAAGGTGTTACAGCCTCAACGATTCTTATAAAGATGAGGAAAAATGAGAATGAGGAAAAAAGAAATAAAAACTTAGTTGAGATAATCCTTAATTTTAAGAATCTAAAAAAGAAAAATAGAATAGCACAAATAGATTTTTTAAAAAATACGAGTTATGCATTCAATATTATTTCAGATAAAACCGATAGACAATTATTAAACAAAATTGTAGAAAATTGTGCAGATATGGGGGAAATAACGATTATTCATGCTGGAGGGATTGCAACAGGAAAAAACAAAAAAGGAATGATCGAAGATTATAAAAAGAGTGAAAAACATAAACCAATGTTAGAGGGAAAAGATATAAAATCTTTCTTCCCTATTTTTTCTAATAGATACATCTTATATGAGAAAAAATTACTTTATAGGGCAAGAGAAGAATCTATATTTTTAAGTCCAGAAAAATTAATTACCCAAAGAATAAGTGGGGGATTAACTCCTCTTGTCACAAGTTATGACAATGAGAAATATTATACTTTTAATTCCACTAATACAATATTACCAAAAGGTAATGCATATTCATTAAAATATATTTTAGTTTTATTAAATTCAAGATTAATTAACTGGTATTATGTAAGTAAGTTTACAAATAAATCAAACTTAACAGTTAATATCTCTAAAACTTTTTTAGAAAAAATCCCAATCCCGAAAATTTCTCCTACTGAACAAGAACCCTTCATAGAAAAAGCAGATTTAATGTTAAAGTTCAATAAAGAATTTTATGAGAAGAAAAACAAATTTCTAAAACTAATAAAACACGAATACAAAATTGAGAAGATTACAAGGAAGTTGAACAAATTCTATGAATTAGAATTTGATGATTTTATGGGACAGTTGAAAGTTGATTTGAATATGGAAAAGAAAGCAGAGGTTTTGGATTTCTTTGAGAAAAATAAAAAAGAGTTATTGAAGTTGAGAGATGAGATTGATAAGACTGATGAAGAGATTAACAAAATGGTTTATGATTTGTATGGTTTGACTAAAGAAGAGATTGGGGTTGTTGAGGGGACGAAGGGATGAACGAAAGGAGCAAAATTCTATCAACAATAAATCATCCTCTTGGATTTTTTGTTTTGGCACTTTTAATAGTAGAAACTTCTTTGGCAGTTGTTTTAATTTGGTCAAATTTAGAACCATTACAAAAATTTTATGGGATGTGGGCCCTAGTAACCTTATTTTTATTTTTGATAATTGAAGTAGGATTTTTAGTATGCAAATACCCTAAAAACTTAATTTATCAAGCAGAAGATCACTTAAAAGAAAAAATTGATTCTGGTATAATCCCTCCAAGAAAAGAGATAGGCAAGATAACTTCTAATAAAAAAAATAAATTCGCCCTCATAGAGTATAAAGTAGATTCTGTTTTACCTGGAACGGTACCTTTTGATTTAATAACAGATAGGAAGGTCTGGTTTTGGATTGCTAACTTAGAAGAGAAAAAGTATTTAGCATATGTTAAAACCCGATTAAAAGTTGGAGATTATTCTAAGGATTTAGATGATAGATATTATGGTGGAAAAGAACCCTGGAAATTAAATGCTTTTACTGGAATTCATGCCCCCGGAATGCCTATTCCTAAAGAAGTAATTGATTTAGTTAAAAGCGGAAACATTTTAGATGTTACAATTGATTGTGAAGTTAAAGATGAGAATAATGTTTTTATAGAAAAAAAGCTACCTGTAACATATCGATATAATCCAAAGAGCAACTTTTGGTATTTAGAACCTTAAAATGACCCTTAATCTCCAATGGCCAACACACATTGCAATTTTTAATGGAAAGTCTATTCGGGAGTTTAAATTAAAGCAAGATTTTTAAACACCCATTCATTCAATGTATTATGGAATCAATATCTCTAAAAGAAGTTTCTGTGAAATCAAAAATTGATTTATTAAAAGAAATTGGGTTTAATTCAGACGGAGAATATGTTCTTGATTCTGACGGAAATAAAGTTATTGACAAGTATATAGAAATTCCTGTGAAAGTTAATAATATGGCTATTTTTCCAGGGAGCACAATAATTCTTGATAATAATGAATTATCTCTTTCTTTATATCTAGAGGAATTTGGAGATGAATTCTGAACCAATAAAAGATTTTGGGGAAGGCGTGGGGAAAGGCATGGTTAAAGGAGCACTTGAATGGGGAGAAAATTTTATTAAAGATTTAGCTAATAAATTTAAAGAAAAAGGAATAAATTTTATTGAGGATAAAAATACTTTAGCAATAGCAAGAGAACAATATAATTCTGGAGAGTTGCAAATTTATAAAAATTATATTGAAGATAAAAATAGATTGATGATTCTTAGAATGGGGCTTGTTTTAAGAAAATTAGAAAGATTAGAGGAAAGAGAAAGAAAACAAAAATTAAGAGAAGACATTATGAAAAAATATGAAATTAAAGGACTTCACATTGCCCAATTTGTTGAAAATGGTGTTTTGAATCGATACATTGGAATTTTATTAGATGATATTAGTTCTATTGAAAAGTTTAAAGAAAAAATAAACGAGATTATTGATAATATAGAAAAACATGTTTTATTTGTTAAGAAAGATGATACAGAAAGATTTATTTTAGATTTCTGTCTCAGAACAACAACATCAAATCTTTCAATGATTTTCATAGTTTCTGGAATGGGTTCTGCTGGAGAAATAATAAAAAAAATTGAAGGAAAATTAGTTGCTCTCTTAAAAGATTATGAATTAGAAAAGATGAGTAAGGGAAATAATGAAAATTTATTTTTCAAAAGAATTCTAAAAATTTGAATTCTAAAAGATTACCGAAGAACTTTTAAACCAATTTCTAATTAAATTAATATGGGATTAAAAAGTGCAAAGAAAGAAATAAAGAATCGGGCAAAATTTAGATGGAAAGATAAAGCATATAAAGTTAGAATGTTAAATCTTTTTTCTAAGTCAGACCCGTTGAAAGGTGCGAGCCAGGCAAAGGGACTTGTGCTTTCTAAGTTTCAAAAAGAAGCTGCTCAGCCGAACTCAGCGATGAGAAAATGTTGCAAAGTTCAGCTTACTAAAAATGGTAAGACAGTTGGGGCTTTTATTCCTGGCAACCTTGCGCAGAAATTTATTGACGAGCATGACGAAGTTATAATTGAAAGAATT
>CAZGTS010000019.1:0-4037 GCA_964528865.1 Candidatus Woesearchaeota archaeon | reverse complement strand
AGCAAAAGGAGATATTCGTGGAATTCGTTTTCAAGTTATTAAAGTAAATGATCAACCGCTTGCTAGATTAGTCAGTGGAAAGATTGAGAAGGGACGTAGATAAGATGGAAATAGAAACACAATTACCACAATTTAAAATTTTTGACTTGTATGATATTGGTGAAATAAAAGTTGAAGACGAGGGTTTGAAGTCTGCGATTAATCTTCAGCCAAAATTGATTTTGAAATCTCAAGGACGGAATGTTCAGAAGTTTGGACAAGTGAAGACAAATGTTGTTGAGAGATTGATGAATAAGTTGTCTGTTGCAGGGCATCGTGGGAAGAAGCATAAGATTATTTTGGGGCGGTCTACGGGAAAATATTCTAAGAACATGAAGATTGTTTTGACTGCGTTTAAGTTGATTGAGAAGAAGACAGGGAAGAATCCTGTTGAGGTTTTTGTGAAAGCTGTTGAGAATTCTGCACCGAGAGATGAGATTACTGTTATTGAATACGGGGGTGCAAGGTATCCGCAAGCAGTTGATGTTTCTCCGTTGAGAAGAGTGAACTTGGCTTTGAAGCATATTGTTCATGGGGCATCTGATAAGGCTTTTAATAAAAAGAAGAATATTGTTCAGGGATTAACAGATGAAATTATTATGGCTTCTGAAAATAATCAAGAGAGTTTTGCGATTAAGAAAAAAAGAGAGGCAGAGGCGCAGGCAGATAGTGCTCGGTAATTAGTATATTTAATTATATAAATCCTTAAATAGAAATTATTTCTGATTAAGATATGGACACAAATAAAGAATATAAAGAAATAAAGTATTATGAGGTTTTTAAGGTAATTGAAAGTTCTACTCCCAACGATACTCCTGATGACTGGTGTAGTTTAGAGAAATTCACTAAGCAAAAGAAGGCAGAAAAATTTAAAGAAAAAGAAGAGAAAGGATTATTAGAAAAAATTAAATTAGGCCCTTCATTCACGAATATTCATACTAGCTATTTTGTTAGACATCAAACATTAAGATTAAGAAAATAAATTCTTAAAAGACAAAAACAAGTTCTTCTGCTAAAAAGTTTTTCTACGAAAACCTTTTAAACAAATTTTTCAATTAATTTATATTACGATGGCAGAAATTCAAGATTTAATGAAAAAGCAAGACAAGATTAGAAACATCGCGATTGCTGCGCACATCGACCACGGTAAGACAACTTTCTCAGATAATCTTTTGGCTGGTGCTGGAATGTTGTCTGAGGAAACTGCAGGGAAGCAAAGGGCATTGGATTTTCATGAGGATGAATCTTCGCGAGGAATTACAATTGATTCTGCGTCGGTGAGTATGATTCATAAGATTGATGGAGAAGATTATTTAATTAATTTGATTGACACTCCAGGGCATGTTGATTTTGGAGGAGATGTTACGCGAGCCATGAGAGCTGTTGATGGAGCGGTTGTTTTGTGCTGTGCTGTTGAAGGGATAATGCCTCAGACTGAAACAGTTTTGAGACAGGCGTTGAAAGAATTAGTTAAGCCTGTTTTGTTTATTAACAAAGTTGATAGGTTGATTAAGGAAGTGAAGTTGACTCCGCAGGAAATGGAGAAGAAATTTATTAAAATTATTGAGCATATTAATGAGTTAATTGAAAATATTGCACCAGAAGGTTATAAGGAAAAGTGGAAAGTTGGGGTTGGCGAGGGAAGTGTTGCTTTTGGTTCTGCGTTTCATAATTGGGCTTTGAGTTTTCCGTATATGAAAGAGAATGGAATAACTTTCAAAGATATTATTGATTCTTATGAAAATGAAACTCAAAAGGAATTATCAAAAAAGGCACCGTTGCACAAGGTTGTTTTGGAAATGTGTGTTAAGCACCATCCGAATCCTGTTGATGCACAGAAATACAGAATTCCGAAAATTTGGCATGGAGATGTTGATTCTGAAATTGGAAAATCATTAATAAATTGTGATCCAAAAGGAGACCCTGCCTTTGTTCCGATTAAAATCGTCGTCGACAAACATGCAGGAGAAGTTGCATGCGGAAGATTATTTTCAGGGATGATAAAACAAGGTGATGAACTTTATATGAACTTGGCAAAGCGGAAAGTCAGGATTCAACAAGTTTCTGTTTACAAGGGAGCACAAAGAGTTATTGTCGACGAGGTTAGTGCAGGAAATATTATTGGGGTTGTTGGACTAAAAGATGTTTTTACTGGCGAGACTGTTAGTAAAACTGAGATTGAATCTTTTGAAGCCATAAAACATTTGTTTGATCCTGTTGTTACAAAATCTATTGAACCTAAAAAAGCAGCGGATTTACCGAAGCTGGTTGAAATTTTGAAGCGAGTTGGAAAAGAAGACCCGTCGATTAAAATAGAAATTAATGAACAGACTGGTGAGAGCCTGATGTCTGGTATGGGAGAGTTGCATTTGGAAATTATTGAGAACAGGATTAAGAGTGAGAAAGGTTTGGATGTTCAGACTTCTGCTCCAATTATTGTTTATAGAGAGACTGTTGGAAAAGAATCACCAAGTGTTGAAGGAAGAAGCCCTAACAAGCACAATAGTTTCTATATGATAGTTGAACCATTAGAAGATAATATTTATAATGCAATAAGAAGTGGAGAGTTAAGTGAAGGAAGAATTAAGAAAAAGAATCAGGATTCTTCCCAAGTTCTTATGAATTTAGGATGGGATGGTAATGCTATTAGAAATATTCGAGATATTTACAAGGGGAATGTTTTCATGGATGAAACAAGAGGAGAAGTTCATATTGGGGAAGTTATTGAAATGATGTTGGATGCTTTTGAAATGGTAATGGATCAAGGGCCATTGGCTCGTGAGCCGTGCATGAAAATGAAAGTTTCATTAATGGATATCCGGCTTCACGAGGACGCTATTCATCGTGGTCCTGCACAAGTTTATCCTGCTGTAAGAGAAGCAATTAAAGGTGCGATGAATAAAGCAAACTCTGCACTTTTAGAACCTTTACAGATTCATGTTATTGAAATGCCTGAAAAATTTTTAGGTGGAATTACAAAACTAGTTGGAGGAAAGAGAGGACAAATAATTAAAGTTAAGCAAGAAGGAACAGAGGCACAAATGAAAGCGAAGATTCCTGTTGCAGAAATGATTGGATGGTCAAATGATTTGAGGAGTGCAACAGAAGGACGGGGAAGTTCTTCACTTGCAGAACAGGAATTTGAAAAAGTTCCAATGAGTTTGCAGGCAGATGTTATTAAGAAGACAAGAGAGAGAAAAGGATTAAGTGAGAATCAATAGGGAGAGAAGGAGAATCAGTAAGCAATTTCTATTTTACTAAAATCTTCTACGCTTTTCATTAAATATTAATCGTCTTAAACTATTTGAACTTTTGTTTTGTTACCTTTCTAAAGTTATTACTTATCCAATAATTTTATAAACTAAGTTTTTTATAAAATTCTATGAGATATGAAATTTTTGCAAAAGAAATAAATCTTGAGGAATATCGTGCTGTAATAAAAGCTCTTCAAAAGGCAGATTTTAGAGCAAATGAAAATAGTAGATATGTTCTCAATGGGAAGCAGCGTTCTTTAATAACTATCTTAGGGGATATTAGAAATGGAAAAGGTTATGCAATTTTAGCAGATGAAGAAAATCCTCTTGCAAGGAAAGCGAAAGAAGTTTGCTACAGAACACTTGCTTCATATAGATTAGAAAATCAAACTCCTAACATCAAAACCACAAACACAATCACAAACTAACCAAAATTAATTTTCTTTGAAATTTTTATCAATACATAAATTGTCGCGAGTCCGAAAACAAAAGATGTGAGAAATCAGACGAGAAATGCGGAAGTTATAACTTTATTGCAGTTAAATAAATTAAGAATTATGTTTCCGATTAAAACTATTAGAAGAAACATTAAAAATAAAAGCTGAAACGCTATTATATCTACAAATTTTTTACCAAAAACTTTATAAATCATTTTTTTATTAACTAACTATGGCAAAAGAAAAACCAAATATGAATGTTGTTTTTGTCGGGCATGTCGACGCTGGAAAATCAACTATAGTTGGA
>CAZGTS010000018.1:8820-8998 GCA_964528865.1 Candidatus Woesearchaeota archaeon | reverse complement strand
GCTGAGCTACAGGCGCATGCGGAGTAAAGGAAGCTCGCGACCTCGCACGAGTATTGATTTATATTACTCTCTACCACGAAATCGCTTGTCGAACCCAGGGTTCTCATTCTTCCTATGCGGAGTAAAGGATTCGAACCCTCGCAGGCACTAAGCCAATTGGTCCTTAACCAATCCCGTT
>CAZGTS010000018.1:0-8810 GCA_964528865.1 Candidatus Woesearchaeota archaeon | reverse complement strand
AACTTCTGTGTTCGGAATGAGAACAGGTGTTTCCAACCTACTATGGCTGTCTTCAGAATTATGTCTAACTAAGAGTTTTTAAAAGTTTCTTTCTTTAAAAATTTATGAAATCCAGAATATCAAAATCAGAAGCTAAAAAAGAAATTGAGAAATTTTTCTTAAAGATTGAAAAGAAAACTCCGGGAAAAATTAAAAAAATAAAAAGATTTGCAATGAAATATAATATTCCTTTGAAAGAAAAGAGGAAGTTGTTTTGTGGGAAGTGTTTGGTACATTATAAAAATCCAAAGATAAGAATAAAAAATAAATTTAAATTAGTAACTTGTCTTGGTTGTAAGAATGTTAGTAGATGGAAACTATGATTTCTTAAACTTACCAACTAACTCAACTAAATCTTCTTGGCCAATAAAAACAGATCTGCAGCAAGGACGTTCTAATCCAAGTTCGTCCATTACTTTTCCTGGCTTTTCGCCTTCTTTTACTCGCTGTTTAAACTGCTCCCACAAATGACTTATGGGTTTTCCACAACTGAAACAACGCACTGGAATTATCATATTATTAATTCTTGAAATTAGTTTAAAAAACTTTGTAATCGCAAGTATTTTAGTTGGAAAAATAAAAAACTTGTTATAGGTAAATTTAAATAGGGTTTGGATGATATTTTGGCATGGCAAATATAATTGAACTGAAAAATGCTGAAAGATATTATGAAATGGGAGAGAACATAGTTAAGGCTTTGGATGGAGTTGATATTTCTATTGGGAAAGGGGATTTTGTTGCAATTATGGGACCGAGTGGGAGTGGCAAATCAACTAGTATGAATCTTACAGGGAGTTTGGATTTAGCAACTAAAGGGGAAATTTATCTTGATGGAGAAAATATCGCAGGGATGGAAGAATCTGAGTTAGCCCAGATTAGAGGTAAAAAAATTGGTTTTATTTTTCAGCAGTTTAATCTAATTTCTAATTTGACGGCAAAAGAAAATGTTATGCTTCCAATGATTTTTCAACAAGAAAAAGAAAAAGAAAGAGAAGAAAGAGCAGAGAAACTTTTGATAGCAGTTGAGTTAGGAGACAGGATAGACCATTATCCAAATCAGCTTTCTGGTGGGCAGCAGCAAAGGGTTGCGATTGCACGTGCTCTTGCAAATAAACCAGATGTGATTTTAGCAGATGAACCAACAGGAAATTTAGATACTAAAACAGGTGACAAGATGATGAATTTTTTAACAGACTTGAATAAGAAAGGTCGGACAATTATTATGGTTACGCATGATCCTGATTTGGCAAAAAAATATGCTAAGAAGATTTATTCTATTCGGGATGGGAAGATTGAGTATATTCAAAAGAAGCTTGATGATAGATGGGTAAAGAAGCAAGTCTATTAGTGTTTTCATTACTTAGAGGTAACAATGGAAAAGTTTATAAAAGATAAATGAGAGGGAGAGAGTATGGTAATAAATTTTGACGAATTAGTAAAAAAAACCGTTGAGAGAAAAAATCAACATGTTAAAGAACTTATAGAAAGATTAGATGGAACTTATTCCAAAGCTGAGGAAATTGGAAAGAGACTTTCTAATTGTTTATCTGTAACCCTTGATTTTGATACAAGAGTAGCGGATGTCGGCATTGCACTAGACGTGTTAGATGTTTATAGAAAAGAAAACCCTAATTATAATTTTAAATTAGTTGACTCCGAAACCATCAAAGGAGAATATGCTGGTATGGAAGTTTCAAAAAAAGATGAATAAACAAACATTAACAATAATCAGCATAGTTCTTTTAGTCTTAACTTTAAACTTTGCGTCTGCTTTGGTTGTTGATGCAGATTATATTACAATTTATCCTGGAGAATCAGGTAGTGTAAAAGTTGAGGTAGATAATAATTTTAATTTTGATATTGAAGATGTTTCTGTTGCATTGATTTTAGATAATCTTCCTTTTACAAGTGTTGGAAGTTCTGAAAAGAGTTTGGATGATTTGGATTCAGATGATGACGACTATGTAACTTTTACCATTTTGGCTTCAACAGATATTACTCCTGGAGATTATAATATTCCTTATGTTGTAAAATACACTGACGCTGAAGACTCAAATGCAACTCAAGAAGAGAAAACAGGGAGTTTTGGTTTGAGGGTTAGTGCTAAAACAAATATTGATTTTTCTGTTGAAACAAAAGACAATATTGTTGGACAACAAGGCAGAATTTCGTTAAAAATTGTGAATAAGGGTTTGGGAGAAATTAAATTTATGTCTGTGAAGGTTTCGCCCCAAGGTTATGAGTTAATTTCAAATGATAAGGTTTATGTTGGGACAATTGATTCTGACGATTCAGACACTGCAAGTTTTGATGTGGTGTTCAAAACAACAAGACCAACATTATCTGTAATTGTTAATTATAATGATTTTGATAATAATGCAAAAACACAAACAATTAATCTTCCTGTGAATGTTTATACTGTTGAAAAAGCACTTGAACTTGGTTTGATTAAGAAACCAAATTATACTCCTTATTTTGTAATTGGAGGGGTTTTGGTTGTTTGGTTTGTATGGAAGAAAATTAAAAAGGCTCGGAAAAAGCAGAGGAATTGAAAATGAGTAAAAAGAATAAACAAAATAAAAAAGGGTTATCAATAGTAAGTGTTGAAAGTTTATGTGATGATTACATTATGGATTGGTTAGAAGGAGAAAGGAATGAAAAGATTGGAGCCTTGCAAAAATTAAAAACATCTCAGGGAACAGTAGTGAAAAACAGTCGGATGAATTCATATTTTGAACGTGATTTAGATTATTTCAATGCTGAAATTAAATGCTATCAAAACGCAGGATTAGATTTAGACAAGGGTAATGCTGAATTTGGATATAAAATACCTCTTCCAAAACCAGGAGAAAATTATAGGGAATTAATCATATTTAGAAGGAGGTAAAACCCCTATGATAAAAGATTATTTTTCTTTAAGTTTTGGGAATATTAAAACAAAAGGTTTGCGAAGTTGGTTAACAGTTCTTGGTATTTTTATTGGGATTGCTGCTGTTGTGAGTTTGATTTCTTTGGGGGCGGGTTTAAAGATGGCGGTGTTAGGGCAGTTCGGTGGCTTAGCAGTTGATGTTTTAGATGTGCAAAATAAAGGAGTGGGTTTTGCTCCACCTGGTGCAACTGTTATAGAAAAGTTAAATGATGATGATTTGAAAATAATTGAAGGAGTGAATGGAGTTGAAAAAGTCATTCCGAGATTAATTCGGGTTGGAAAACTAGAGTATAATGGGATTGCAGGTTTTGGTTATGGTACAGATATTCCTGAAGAAAAAGAAGATATGGAATTTATTTATGAGAGATTTGAGATGGATGCTGAAGAAGGGAGATTGCTTAAAATAGGAGACACAGGAAAAGTTATGATGGGAAATAGTTTTCTTAACTCAGAAGATTTTGGAAAACCATTTGCTGTTGGGAAAAAAGTTATGGTTAATGATGAAGAGTTCGAGATTATTGGATTTACAGAAAAGTCAAGTAATTTTCAATTGAATAGTGTTCTATTTTTTATGAAAAATGATTTGGCAAATTTAATGGATACTGAAGGAGAGTATGATTTGTTTGCTGTTCAGGTTGAGGATAAGGACAAGATTGAGGATGTTGCAGAGGCGATTGCAGAGGATTTGAGGAGAGATAGGAAAGAGAAGTTAGGAGAGGAGACGTTTACTGTTGAGACGCCGTTACAATCATTGAGTGCAGTGAATGATATTTTGAATATAATTAATATTATTGTAATTGGTATTGCAATGATTTCTTTATTTGTTGGCGGGGTTGGAATTGCAAACACAATGTATACTTCTGTTTTAGAAAGAACAAAAGAAATTGGAGTGATGAAAGCAATTGGTGCAAGAAATTCAGATATTATGTGGATATTTATGATTGAATCTGGATTGTTAGGATTGGTCGGAGGAATTGTTGGAGCATTAATGGGATTAGGTGGAGCAATATTAGTTTCAAATTTAGCAAATCAAGCTTTAGGGAATGATTTATTTATAGTTAGTGTTAATTATGCACTTTTGTTTGGGGCTGTTGGATTTTCATTTGTTGTTGGAATTCTTTCAGGGGTTTTTCCTGCATTACAAGCAAGTAAATTAAATGTTGTGGATGCGCTGAGGAGTTGAGATGATAAAAGATTATTTTAAACTTGCAGTAAAGAATTTGAGACAAAGGGGTTTGCGTAGTTGGCTAACTATGTTAGGAATTTTTGTAGCTGTTGCTACGATTTTTGTTTTAGTAAGTTTGTCTTTAGGTTTGCAAGGTGCTGTTAAAGAGCAGTTTGAAGCTTTAGGTACAGACAAATTAATTATTCAACCTGCAACAGGTTTTCTCGGGCCTCCTGGAAGTGTTGGAAGTGTTCTTTTAACAGAAGATGATGTTGAAATTATTTCAAAAATTCAAGGTGTGAAAGATTATTCTTATTTTGTAGCAGGGAATGCAAAGGTTGAATTTTCAGGAGAAACAAGATATATGGTGGTTTGGGGTATTCCTTCAGAGCACATGGATGTTTATAATGAAATGGGTTCGTTTGAAATTGAGAACGGACGGAATTTAGAAAAAGGGGACAAGAATTCAATTGTGCTTGGTAATTTGCATAAGACAGGTAATGTACTTGGGAAACAAGTTGATGTTGGAAACAAATTGACAATTAATGGTGTGGATTTCAAAGTTAGAGGAATATTGGGTTTGATTGGGAACCCCGAAGACGATAGGATGATACTTATTGATATAGAAAGCTTTAGGAAGTTATTTGATGTTCCTGAAAGAGTTGATTATATTATGGTCCAGATTGATGAAGGAGAGGATATTTTAGAAATTGCTGAAAGAGTTGAGAATAAATTGAGGAAATCACGAGAAGTCACAGAAAAAAATCAGGATTTTACAATATTCACTCCTGAAGAATTGCTGGAAAGTTTTGGGAATATTCTTGCAATTATTACTTCATTTTTAGGAGGGGTTGCAGCAATTTCACTTTTAGTTGGGGCTATTGGAATTGCGAACACAATGTATACTTCTGTTTTAGAGAGAACAAAAGAAATTGGAGTGATGAAAGCAATTGGTGCAAGAAATTCAGATATTATGTGGATATTTATGATTGAGTCTGGATTGTTAGGTTTGATTGGAGCAGGAATTGGTATTGGGCTTGGGTATGGAATTGGAAAAACGATTGAATATATTGCAATAAGTCAGTTAAATACAACCTTGCTTCAGATAGCCACTCCTACTTGGCTGATTGGTGGTTGTTTAGGTTTTGGATTTTTAATTGGCGCAATTTCTGGAACACTTCCAGCAGTTCAAGCAAGTAAAACAAATGTTATTGATGCATTGAGGTATGAATAAGATGAGATTAAAATATGAGCCAAAAAGAGATATGGATACTTCAGGAGATATGGCGGAGAGAATTTACTTTGCTATCAAACACTACTCTCCTAAATCAGAAAATATTTTAGATCTTGGGACGGGTGAAGGACATTTAGTAAAAAAATTAAGAGAGGATGGGTTGGGGGCTTTTGGGATTGATTTAAGAGAACTAGGACAAGATAGATTAATAGTAGCTGACGCAAAACATCTTCCATTTAAATCAGAATTCTTTGATGTAGTAATCGATTGTTATTTGATTGCGGATATTGCTGACTTTCAAGAACATACAATGAAAGACATTTATAGCGTTCTCAAAGAGGCAAAAAGAGTATTAAAAAAAGGAGGATTATTTGTTACAGTTCCTTCAATAAGACCAATTGAATTTTTTGATGTTGAATTGGATAATAAAAATGATTGGGGATTTTATTTGAAATAATAAAAAATCACGTAAAAATTTATAAAGCTCTTTTTTCTTTAAACATAATCGAGATTAAAAAAGGTGAAAAATGTCAAAAAAATGTGTTTATTGTAATGCAGAAATTTCTGATGAATGTGTAATTGATTTTTGTGATAGATGTGGCAAAGGTGTTTGGGGAGAGAAAATGTTTAACACAATTGTGAAAAACATGGAAACAGCAAGAGCAAATGGGGATTTATGTCATGACAATGTAATAAGAGGTATTCCAAAAGAAACTGATAGTTTTAAAGAATCTTAATTAGAGTGTTTTAACAAATTCTAATATAAGCATTTCTCATACATTTGCTTAATATGAAACATCTATTTGGGAACACAAATGTTTACTTTGTAAGATTTGTATAAGGATAGTTTTTTAAATCACTTATTTCTGGATTATTTATGGTGCGAAGAAAACCAGTTAGAACGCGAGGGAAATTACAACTTAGTAAGTACTTTCAAGAATTTGAAAAAGGTAATTCTGTAGCAGTTGTAGCAGAACCTGCTGTTCAATCAAGTTTTCCTAAAACTCTTCAAGGAAGAACAGGGGTTATTGAAAATAAAAGAGGCAAAGCATATGTTGTCAAAATTAAAGACCAGAACAAAGAGAAAAAGTTTTTAATAGAAGCAATCCATTTAAAACTAATAAAATGATAAAAACAAATGAACTTTTGAGCATGGCTGAAGCTACTGAATATATCTCTAAAGAAAACAGTATAAACGTAAAAGGATTTATAAAAAAATTCACAAAGATGAAACCAAAAGAAGCAAAGGAATTGAAAAAGAAACTTATAGAATTGGATATGATGAAATTGCGAGCAGAACAAATAGTAAAAATAATTGATTTTTTACCAGAGAATCAAGAAGATTTAAACAAAATTGTAGATATTAGTTTAGATGAAAATGAAACAGTTAAAGAATTTAAATAAACAAAATGAAAGTAAATATAAAATTTCCATTAGTTCAAATAAGAATAGGGGGACTTATTTAAATGAAAGAGGAATTCGCAATAATTTTAGAATTTCTACCAAATGGGTATCCTTTGGAAAAGAAGATAATGCCAATAGCTCAAGCAATAGGGAAAACAAACTTGACACTTTTAGAGCTTGTTCCACGAAGGGGAGATAGTTTAGAAATTGGTGAAGAAGTTTATATTGGCGAAGGAAAGCGTGAAAAGATATATTATATTCTTGGACGGCTTCATAGGGAAAAATTAACTGAAGCTGCAAAAAATCAATTACAAGATTTTATAAAACAAGTGGTCAGTGAAAGGAAAGAAAGATTTATTGAGTTTTTTAATAAATCAGAAGCAATAAATAAAAGGATTCATCAAATTGAATTACTTCCTGGATTTGGGAAAAAACACATGCAAGGAATAATAACTAAACGAAAAGAAAAAGAATTTGGGTCTTTTGAAGACATGAAAAAACAAATACAAAATTTGCCTGACCCTGAAAAGGCTATTGGAAAAAGAATTTTTCAAGAACTAACAAATATTGAGAGATATAATTTATTTGTGAATTAAAATGACAGGACAAGAATTACAAAAACAAATGAAAGAAGAAGATCGAGTAATCAGGATTCTTGCAAAAGATATAGAAGGTAAAATGAAAATTTATGCTGGACTTACAAAAATAAAAGGAGTGTCATGGGGATTATCAAATGCTGTTTGCAAAGTATTAAAAATTGATAAAAACAAAAAAATAGGTTCTTTAACTGACGAGGAAATAAAAAAGATATCTGATTTTATAAAAAATCCTGAAGTTCCAGAATACATTTTTAATAGAAGATCTGATTTTACAACTGGAGAGGATAAACATTTGAGTGGTGGTGATTTGGAATTGCAAAAAGAATTTGATATTAAGAGATTAAAAAAGATTAAATCTTATCGGGGTTTTAGGCATATGTCTGGACTTCCCACGAGGGGGCAAAGAACAAGAAGTAATTTTAGACCAAATAAGAAAAAAGCTGGAATTAAAAAGAAGGGAAAGAAAAAATGAAAGCGAATATAAAATTTCCATTCATTCAAAAAATGTACAGAGGTTATTTTAAATGAAACGGAAACATAAAACATATTCAAAACCAAAAAGGCCTTTTGATAAAATTAGGATTGATGAAGAAGCAGAAATAAAAAAAGAGTTTGGATTAAAGAATAAAAAGGAAATTTGGAAAGCGGAAGCGAAGATTAAATCAATTAGAGAACGGGCAAAAAAATTGATTTCTGCCGAGCCTGAAGAACAAAAAGCATTATTTAGAAGATTAAAAAAAATTGGATTGGATGTTAATTCAATAGCAGATATTTTGTCTTTGAATAAAGAAGATTATCTTAAGAGAAGACTTCAGACAATTGTCGTGAATAAAAAACTTACTACAACTACAAAAAGTGCAAGACAATTAATTACTCATAAAAGAATTTTAGTTCATGGGAGAATTGTTAATAGCCCTTCATATATTGTTCCTGTAGAATTAGAAGGAAAGATTTCCTTAAAAGAAAAGAAAAAGAAAGTTAAAAAAAAGCGTGTTGATGGGGATAAATCAAAAGAAATTGGACAAAAAGAGGTTATTGAAAATGAGTGAAAAAGAAGTAAAAATAAAAGCTGACCCTGAAAAGATTGAAGTAACAACTGACGAGAGTGTCGAAATCAAAAAAACAACTGATAAGAAAAAAGAGAAAAAATCTTATGAAGCAATTCTAAATATTTACACTTCATATAATAATACAATCGTCCATGTTACAGATATGGCGGGAAAGACAATTTCAAAAGTTACAGGGGGTATGGTTACAAAACATGGTAGACTTAAGGCAAATCCGACAATCGCAATGTTTATTGCAAAAAGAATTTCGGAGAATGTTAAGGAACTAGGAATTAAATCATTTTATGTTAAAATTCGGGCGAAAACAGGTAATCCTGCTCCAGGTCCAGGAACAAGTTCAATAATGAAAAGTTTATCAAGAGAAGGTTTTAAA
>CAZGTS010000017.1:0-9388 GCA_964528865.1 Candidatus Woesearchaeota archaeon | reverse complement strand
TAATAATTTATTATTGATTTTTACTATCTAAGTTATTATTATTATTATTATTATTATTATAATAATATATATATATTATATAATATAAATCTTTTTAAATTAAAACAAAAAAGAAAAAACTTCAAATTCTTTTTAAATGTTTTCCAGACGAAACAAAAGGGTCAGGGGGTTTTTAAAAAATTATAAAAAGAATCCTTATATTAATAATCATTTAGGACTAATAAGGTTTATTCATAATTATGACTACTCTGAAATCTATTTAATTTTACAGAAAAGTTTATAAATTATTTTCTTTTGGTTTAAATATGCAAGTAAATAAAAACTTATTTAGTACTATCTCTAGTAAATTAATTGTAACTAAAGAAGGTAAAAGATTGGGATTTGTTAAGGATATAACTTTTGAAACAAAATCAGGTGAACTTATTAACCTTATTATAAAGGATTCCACCCCTTATACAAAAAATCTTAATTTGGAAAGAACAAACTTAAATGAACTTTTAATACCTTATTCTGCAATAATTGCTATTGGAGATTTTGTTATTGTTTCTGAAGAAGATTTAATCTAAATTCTTTTGAAATTAATTATGAGAATATATATACAAATATTTAAAAGTGTCTTTTTTTTAAACATAGAATGAAAATAATAGGATTTAATTTTGATAAAATAAATATTGAAAAACTTACAAGTAAAACAGAAAAGAATCTTGAAGTTAAAACTAATATTGATATACTTGAAATAAAAGAGATCAAATCAGAAAGTACAATAATGAAAGAAGATTTTCTTGGAGTCCAGTTCATATTTAATATAAATTATGATCCTGATTTCGCCAAAATAAATCTTTCAGGGAATGTTCTTTTTGCTATTGATTCAAAATTTTCAAAAGATATTTTAAAACAATGGAAAGACAAAAAAATGCCCGAAGATTTTAGAATTTTATTGTTTAATGTAATATTGAGAAAAGCAAATTTAAAAGCATTGGAATTAGAAGAAGAAATGAACCTCCCCTTACACGTCCCTATGCCTTCTTTAAAAAAACAAGAAGATAAACCTAAGGACAAATAATTCTTAAAAGTTTATTAAGGAACAAATAATTTATTATTGTTTTAGCTATCAAATTAATCTCTTTGTTTCAATTCGTAACCTTTAAATAAATCTTTTTTTATATTTAAGTAATGAAAATTTCTAATAAAAAAAGAGAAAAAATTTCTGAACAAATATTATCTTATCTTTATTCTATTAATCCCAAATCTATCTTTACTTCACAAATCGCAGAAGAAGTAGCAAGAGACGAAGAATTCATCAAAAATCTTTTGTTAAATCTAAAAAAAAGAAATTTAATAATAGAAATAAAAAAAAACCCCAAAGGAACACTTTATTTGAGAAGGTCAAGGTGGAGATTAAGCGATATGGCATATGCTGCTTATAAAAGTTATTAATCTATCTGATTTTAATTATATATTCCATTATCTTAAAGTTTTTATATAACCCTTATTTATTTTTTTTATGGATATTATAAAAAATGCATTCCAAAAAGTAAGACAAGATATTGATTTTCTTTACTTAGAAATTGATTCTTTAAAGTTAATTTTAAATAAAAGTAATAAAAAAATAGATGAAATTCATGAAATTATTAAATATTTTAATGAAAAAATAGACAATTTATCTAAAATTACTAAAATAAACACTTCAACAGATAAGCCAAAAATTCCGACAACTTCGACACATCCTTCGACACATAACTACTCTTTAGGAGCCTTAAATAACCAAAATATGCCTTTTTCCACTGGAAATAAAGGGGTTTCGACAGACAGACAGACAGACAGACAGACAGACACACACCCCTTTATTTCTTATGAAAATCAAGAAATAGGAGAAAATTCTATAGATAATGTTGTTGAAATATTAGATTCTTTAGATAATATAAAGAAACAAATTAGATTAAAATTCAAGAGACTTACTAATCAAGAATGGTTAGTGTTCTCAACAATATATCAATTAGAAGAAGAAAATAGATTTGCAGACTACAAAAGTATTTCAGAAAAAATAAATCTTACAGAATCTTCAGTAAGAGATTATGTAGGGAGAATAATAAAAAAAGGAATTCCCGTTGAGAAAAAGAAATTAAATAATAAAAATATTCAACTTATTATTTCAAATAACTTAAAAAAAATAGCAAGTTTACCAACTATTTTACAACTTCGTGATCTCTAACTTTTATTAAACCGCTTACCGAATAACTATTAAACTATTTTTAAATAAACAAAATTTTTTTCTTTTCTCTCACTTTCCCCCTTAATTTTAAAAAATTAATACACATAATATCTTCTTTTTTTATTTTTTCAATGATTTTTTATTTTTTCCATTTAAATCAACTCTCACTTTTGATTTTTTTTCCATTTTTTCTTTTATATTTTCTGGTATAAATAACCTTTTTTTACCATTTCTTTCTATAGATTCTTCTATTATATCACTTTTATGTTTTATGGCATTTATCTGACCCCTAATAGTAGATCTTTCTTTACCTAACATTGCTGCTAAATCATCATAACTTAATTTCATATCAGTATTTAATAGCATCCAAAGTATTGCTCTTTCAGTTATTGAAAATTGGTCTAATTTCGGTGTTTGAACACCTGTTTGAACACTTGTTTGGACAGCATAAACAGCTGTTTGTTTATTGGACAGCTGTTTGGGTGTTTTAAACAACCTGTTTGGTTTTAATTCATTCATGACAGAAACAATATTTTTTAATTCAATAATTTCTTCTTGAACCGACGATAAAATCCCTCTGATATCTTCCATATCTTTTTTGTGAAAATTTTTTTCAGAATCAAGGTGTTTAATCCAACCACTAACAACAGAAATATCTTTTTTAACAAATTCAAAACCTTTTTTAGTTTCTTCCTTAATCAATTCAACCTCTTTTTTATTAAATAACCATTTAAACATGTTTAATCTTATAGAATCATGTTTAAAAACTTTATGTTTCCGTTGACAAACATTTTTTCTTTCCGACGGAAAAATCAAAAAAATTTAAGTAAATCTTTTTTAAAAAATAGAAAAAAAACAGTAGTTTAAGTAAAAAAACACCCTTAAACAGCCTGTCCAAACACCCTTAAACAGCGGAGTCGATTTTGGACAGCTGTCCAAAATCGACAACTAAACTCAATTTTGCCGTCGGTAAAATTAAACAAACAACCTGTTTAAACACCCAACATTCAAAATTTTTTAATTAATCTAAACTAAGCTAACCTTAGTACACAACATCACGATAAAAACTAATAATTAATAAAAAAATACCAAGGATTAATAAACTTATTTTATTTATTTTAAAAAATGAGAAGAGGGATAAAAAATTTTTTCCATGTTGGAACAAGATTCAAAAGAGAATTTAAACATCAGCTTAGAATGTTGATAACCTTTACATTGGGATTCACAATAGCTTTCACATGGCGTCAAACAATCTTTGATCTCTCACAATCCCTAATCCAATTTTTCACAAACATCAAAGATTCCTCATCATTTAGCATACTAGCATCAGTCTTTATCACAATCCTTAGCATAATCTTAATTTATGTAACATCATACTACTTAAGAGACAATAATGAGAATTATTAACTAAGGTGAGCTTAGTGAAGGTATTTTTGAGAATATAAATTAATTTAAACTATAATGGAGTAAAGATTTTTATGAAAAATGCAAGAGATTTTTATATAGGATCTGTTTCTTCATCAGTTGATAAACTTTAGTTCATAAAGTAAGTAAAAAAGAATTTCATGTAATTGAAGTAGGAGAAGATGCTTATCATGTTCCAAAATATTTAGTTAGAAGTTTAGATTCAGAAACGTTTTTTCTCCTTTAGATCTTTGTAGATAATATAAAAGATAAACAAACCCCTCCAAAAGTGCAAAGAAGATTTATCCTCATACAAAAAAATTGTTTTGCCAGAAAGGATAAAACAATTAGGAAGAGGCTTTAGTTACTTCTGAAGATTAATTTCTAAAAAACAGCCTTTATGTGTAAAAACTTCGCACAATATACCTTATACGAACTCTAAAATTACAACAAAATTTTATAAACAAGTTCGCACAATCTTTTTTATGGAAAGAGAAGAATTCTTAAACAAATTAAATATTGAATTAAAAATTTCTAAAAACTCAGAATACACCCTTAGAAATTATCTCAAGGCAAATAATCAATTATTTGAATTCACAAAAAAAAATCCAGAACAAATAACAAATGATGATGTCAAAAAATATATTGCTGAAAATTTAGCAGAAAAATCTTCTTCTTCGATAATTATCTTTTTGTCTGCAATAAAATATGCTTATTCAAATATTTTAGAGAAAGACATAACTGCTAGTATAAAACGTCCAAAAAAAGAAAAAAGACTGCCTAGTGTACTCACAAAAGAAGAAGTTAAAAAATTAACTACCATATTAGATAATAAAAAATCAAGATTAATGATTAATTTGTTATATGCCTGTGGGATGAGGGTATCTGAACTTGTAAATTTAAAAATTTCTGATTTAGAGTTAGATGAAAAGATAGGATATCTTAAACAAGCAAAAGGAAGAAAAGATAGGATGTTTAATATTCCTTTATTTTTATTGAAAAATCTAGAAAAGCAAATTCAAAAACAAAAAGATGATGGTCAGGAATACCTATTCAGTGGAGCAAAAGGGAAATTATCTTCGAGGAATATACAAAAAATAGTAAACAAGGCAGCCAAAAAAGCAGAACTAAAAAAAAACGTGCATCCACACACATTAAGGCATAGTTTTGCCACACATCTGCTTGAAAATGGAGTTGATATAAGAAAAATTCAGGAGCTTCTGGGACATGCAGATCTTTCAACAACACAAATTTACACACATATCTCAACAGAAGAATTAAAAAAAATAAAATCCCCTTTAGATGAGTTAATGAATTATTAAAATGACAAACTTTTACTTTGACATTGAAACAGCTGGGTTAAATCCTAGGAAAGACAAAATAATCACAATTCAATATCAAAAGTTGGATAGAACAACCGGCGAACCTATTTCAGAATTAAAAATCCTAAAAGAATGGGAATCCTCTGAAAAAGAAATCATTGAAAAATTCTTAATAGATACAAAAATAATTTATGATTATCCTTTTAATTTTATTCCAGTAGGTTATAATCTCGGATTTGTCAATAGTTTCTTAAAATCAAGAATGGACTTCCACAATTTAAAATCAATTTATATATTAACAAAACCTTTTATTGATTTAAGGGCAATAGGAATTTTAATGAACAAAGGAGAATTTAAAGGTTCGGGTTTAGATCAATTAACCAAAAAACCAAAATTAAGCAGCAATATCCCAATTTGGTATGAAAATAAAGAATACGAAAAAATAATCTTTCACATTAAGAATAAAACAAAAGAATTTATAAAATTTAATTATTGGCTTTACAAAAAATTACCCTTGCTGTTAGAAGAATTTAATAACACAAAAATGTAAAATGGAAAAAATAGAAAAACTAAAACAAGAAAATGAAATTCTTCGGAAAAAATTAGAAGAATTAAAAAAAATCCGTGCAAACCAACAAAAAAACGGTATGATTGAAAAAGCTTCACAAGGATTTCCAATGTCCCGTCCTCCTTTTGGCTATAATTTTGAAAATGGAAAACTAATACTTGCCCAAAATTTTAGAGAAATAGAAGAAATTTTTGAAGAATTTTTAACAACAAATATTTCTTTAACAAAACTTGCACAAAAACATAATTTTTCTGTTAATGGATTAAAAAAGATTCTTTCCAATTTCACTTACATCGGAAAAATAAAATTCAACAATCAAATTCATCAGGGAACTCACAAACCAATTATCTCTTCTACATTATTCAACCATGTTCAAAATAAATTAGAAAGATTAAAGATAAAGAAAAATTAATTATTTCTTTCATTTGGCCACGCTTGGATGAATGAATGAGATAGCGAAGCTATTTCTTAAACTTGCTAAAATTCTTAGTCAAACTTCCAAAAGGAAATGGTCTTTCATTAGTAACTAAAGTCATATATCTTAAGAAGATGTAAATTTGCGTGTTCCAAATTTCACTCATTTCTGCTATTTCTTTATTTCTTTTTCCAGTAATTAATGTAATAATCCAGTTCACTATTCCTATAATTTGTATAAATAATTTCCAAACAGTAAGAATAATTCCTGATACAATCGCTACAATAATCCTCATAAAAATTTCTGATCTTTCACCCATATTAAATCATAGTTATTCTAGTTTAAAAATCTTTTTAAAATATACTTTGAAGAATGGGAATTTTTTTAAAGAAAATTTCCCATTTTTTTAATGGGAAAAACAAATAATGGAGGGGTGTAAAAATGGGTTTAATAGTAAACATAGAAATGGAAAAGAATCAAATCTATTAAAGAAAACAGATTTTTTACTAATACCTCTTCTTAAAGATAAAAAAGGAGGAAAATTTTTACATTATTGTTTCTTTTCAGGGCATCCTTTTATTTTGAGTTCTATTAAAGCCAAGAGTTGCCAAAAAAAGTTGTTTTAATTATTCAAGACTTTATTTAGAAAGAAGAAATTATTAATTATCTCTTACTGCTCTGTCTTTTTGCTCTAGCTCGTGAATCTCCTGGCTTGTACGCTTCTTTTCTTCTAACGTCGGCAATTAATAAATTCCTATCATAATTTAGGAATGCGTTTGTTAATTCTTTTGAATTTGAAAACTTAACAATAGCTTTTGACAGTGCAACTCTTGCGGCTTCAATTTGGCTTTTTTCTCCACCACCTTTAACAACAATTAAAACATCAAAATTTATTTTCCCGAGGATTTCTTCAGCAATTCTTATTGGCTCTTCAATTTTCAGTTTGTCAAACAAATGGAGTATCTTATAATCTTTTTTATTAATATTAACCTTTCCAGAACCTTCTACAATAATCGCTCTTGCAATAGAAGTTTTTCTCTTACCCGAAGTGATTATTTTTTTTGTCATTTTGAAAAATCTTTTATTCTTGAAAATTTAGTTTTCTTTTGTTTTCCAGCAAGGATTTTTTTAGATTCCTGAAATTCTTTCGGAACCCCAACATAACATTTAATTTTTTTAAAAGCAATTTTTCCTCTACCTTCTCTATGGTCAGGGAGCATACCTCTTATAGATCTTTTAACCATTTTCTCACTTGATCTGGAATGCCTTGGACCTTTTTGACTATGCCCAACTCTACTTCTTCTAATTTTAAAATTTTCTTCAATGTTTTTTTTGTTTCCAGTAATGATTATATCTTCACAATTTAAAATAATTATATCTTCTCCTTTTAAGGCCTCTTTTGCAGCATAACTAGCCAATCTTCCCAAAACCGCATTTTTTCCATCAATTATTTTTTTCATTTTTCTAAAATCTTAACCCCCTTTCCAACAGGATTTTTTTTAATTTCTTCTATTATACTTAAAATTTCACATTCTGATTGTAATAATTTTTCCTTTGCTTTACCAGAGAAATTTAATGCGACAATTTTTATTTTTTTATTTACACCACCTTGTGAGAGAACTTTCCCGGGAATTACAACAATATCCTCTTCTTCAACTTTTTTATTTATCTCATTAAGATTTAAATTTATTCTGTTTTTTCTAGGACCAGAAAGAATTTCCGCAATTTTAATCCAAAATTTATTTTTTTTAGCAGAAATTATAGTCTTAATTAATTCTACACTATCTTTTCTTTGAAGTTGTTTTTCTATTTTAGTTTTTGATTTCATTGCAATTTATTGAGAAGTATTAACTTCCCGCTAACGCGATATACTCGCAGGTATAAATCTGAAATAATAAGGGTATTTAAAGTTTATGCGGATTATTAGGTTTACAATTGTATTATAGTTTTGATATACATCGTGGATATGTGTACACAACAAAAGTTTAGAATCAGATTTGAATGCGAGGGACAGGATTCGAACCTGCGTAAGCACTAAGCTAATGGATTTTGAGTCCATCCTGTTTGACCACTCCAGCACCCTCGCATCATAGAGGAGTGGGAACCACTCGTTCGAAACTGAAATTTCGGACGAATGAAAATTGCAAAGCAATTTACTTTCCAGCACCCTCGCTTAAAACTACAATTAATCTTCTCTATAAAAAACTTTAGAATTACTTGCCAATCTTCTTAGAAATCTCTGCCAAATCTTTTTTCAAAAATTCAACAGATTTTTTGAAAATTTCTTTAATATCTATTTGTCCAAAAGATTCTAAACTAATTACTAATTCTTTTGTCGGAATAAGTTTTATGGAATCTTTTTCATACTTTCTACAAATTTCTATACAGGCTTCACACATATCACATTCTAAACTGTCTCTAACAACAACATTATCTTCTTTAAAATCAAAAACTTTTTTAGGACAAATATTAACTACTTCTTTTGGACAATCTTTATCTAATTTTATTTTAACGACATTTCTATAAAACATTAATCCAGGTGAAAATTTAGCATGGTCTTCCCCTTTTCCTTTTTTTACCGTTGCACTAATATTTAATTCTTGTCCTTTGTTCAAAGTTGTTATTGGAATACGTTCATAAACAATTTTGAGATCTCCTTTTAATTCACCAGAGTAAACTATTCCTTCTTCTTTCACATCTAATTTTAAAATCTTTTTTCCATTCACTGATTTGTCTGTTTTTATTGGAATTAATCCTATTCTATGGGCAATTGTTTCATCATACAATGGAGAATCATTTCTTGAGATTTCCATTTCATCAACAGCCAGCACTGGAATTTGGTTAATATATCTTCTAATAGCATTTGCTAAACTTTCTTCTATTTCTGCAATAAATATCATCTGGTTATCTTTTTTATTTATTAGTTCCATTTTATTTTTTAATTTTCTTCACTTTTAAAGTTTACTTTTTCCCGAATTTGAGAGGGAAACATGTAAATAATAACTTTATTATTTACTTAAGGACGTCTACCTCTTCTACCACCTTTTTTCTTTGGTCCTCCCCGAGGAATTCTTGTTGTATCAAGAATATTCAAAATTTTAAAACCTTCTCGAGATAAACTTTTCATTATTGAATTTGTTCCAGGACCTGGAGAATGATTGCCAGTCTTTGCCCTAATTTTAACATAAAATGATTTAATTCCCAATTCTTTAACATTTTCTGAAATCCTTTTTGCAATGAACATAGCGATTGTTGGATTTGCTTTGAGTCTACCATGTTTTGTAACCATGCCCCCTGTAACTTTTGAAATTGTTTTGCCCGCCATATCTGTAATATGAACCATTGTATTATTAAATGAAGTATAAATATTTAGGATTGCTTCATAGGATTTTTCTTTTTTCGTAACAACTTTCTTTTCACTAATCTTTTTTTCTGTTTCTTTTGTTTCTTCTACCTTAATTTTGTCA
>CAZGTS010000016.1:3575-9670 GCA_964528865.1 Candidatus Woesearchaeota archaeon | reverse complement strand
AGATTTAAGAAGATTCAAAAGAGATAATCTCAAGTTCGCCTAATTCTTCTTGTAAAGCTTCCTTAACCAAAGGTTTCTCGGAATTAACTGTAACAATAGAAATCCCTCCTTCCTTTTCACTTCCAATGCCTCTCACATTATATTTATCTAAAAAATCAAAGTACGTTTTGGAATCAGGGACACTAGCATTTTCATCATCAAATCCAATCTTTAATTCATAAGGAAACATAATAACAAATTAAAAAGTTTATTAATAAATATTATTATGCTCAAACATATTAAACAAAAAGATATTTAAATCAAAATTCTTCTTTCTAACTATGTCAACAAGAACAGGAAGAAAAATTTCAGGCGGAAAATATATTGCAAGAAGAAAGAAGAAATCTTACGAAGTAGCTGGGCAAAAAAGAGTTGTAAAAATTGGGGAAGAAAAAAGAAAAACAATGCAAACAGCAGGGGGAAACAAAAAAACAGTTTCACTAAAAGCAAAATTCATAAACATCTTACAAAAGAAAAAAGTAGAAATAAAAAATGTTCTTGAAACACCATCAAACAGATTCTTAGCAAGACAGAATATTTTAACAAAAGGCACAATTGTTGAAACAGAACTTGGAAAAGTTAAAATAACAAGCCGCCCAAGTCAAGAAGGTGTTGTTAATGGAATTTTAATTGAATAATTCTGACAAATTTTTACTTCTCCAACAAGACAATAAAAACCAAAAACCTTATATAGCCGAAAACTTTATAAAAGCTAATAAAATCGAATTTTACGACGATAAAAATGGCTGGAATAAGAAAATGTCCCGAATGTGGAAGTATACATCTCACTTATGACGCACATCTTGGAGAAGTAATCTGTAATGATTGTGGTCTTGTTATTGAGGAAAAGATGGTGGATACAGGAATAGATCTACAGGGAAAATTTGACAAGGGAAATAAAAAAGGAAGAGGCGGTGCTCCGATTAGCATACAAAAATTTGATAAGGGATTGACAACAAATGTTGGAGAAATCTCAGACATCTACAGATTAAAACCAAAACAAACAAGAAAATTCCTGAGATTAAAAAAATGGCAAGAAAGAGTTTCTACAAGTATTGAACGAAATCTAAGATTAGCTATGGCAGAATTAAGAGTCATTGCATCTTATCTAAATCTTCCAAATGTAGTAAGAGACGAAGCCGCAAGAATTTATAATTACGTTCTACAGAGAGGACTTGTAAGAGGTAGAAGCATGGAATCTGTAATCGCTGCTTGTCTTTATGCTGCATGCCGTTCGTACAATATTCCTAGAACATTAGATGAAATGACAACTGCCTCAGATATTGAAAGAAAAGAAATAGGAAGAACTTATAGATTTATAATTAGAAAACTTGGAATAAAAGTAAAACAAAGTTCCCCAAAAGATTATATTTCAAGATTTTCCTCTGTTTTGAAACTTTCTCCAAAAACTCAAAACGATGCTCTAAAAGTTCTAAAACAAGCAGAAGAAGTTGAACTAACTTCGGGAAGAGGTCCAGCAGGAATTGCAGCCGCCTCATTGTATGTTGCTGCATTAATGAATGATGAGAAAAAAACTCAAAGAGCGGTTGCAGACATTGCAGGAATAACAGAAGTCACAATAAGAAATCGCTACAAAGAGTTGATTGAAAAACTTGGTTTAGAAGAAAAAATCAAACAAAAAGAAGCAGAATCAAAAAAGAAATAATCACCAATCAAATTTCATTTTTCCTTTTCTTCTTAATAATCTATTTCTCTTTCACTAACAATTATCTCATTCACAATAAAAAATTGGTAAAAACCATAAAAAATTCTTTTCTAAAAATAACGCGAAAGAATAAAAATAAACTGAAAAAACTAAAGAAAACATTATTACTAAAACCACACTCTTATTTCTCATAAAAAATTAAAAAATAAATTGGCTTTTAAAGATTTATACTTAAAACAAACTTTTTTATATATAAAAAAATCATTAATTTCATGCGGAGATGCCGGAAAGCAAATCAAAGATTTTCATTCGTCCGAAATTTCAGTTTCGAACGAGTGGCAGGCCCCTCCGTCAATATAATGCGGAGATGCCGGAGTGGTCAAACGGGACAGGCTTAGGACCTGTTAGCTTAGTGCTTACGAGGGTTCGAATCCTTCTCTCCGCATTTAAAATCATTTCAACTCAAACACTTCACCATCAAAAGTATACCTCATCAAATCAAAAATATCTTCATCTTCTAATCCTTTAATAATCCCATCTTCATCAATATTTCCAACAGTTTTATCAAATAAAATAAATACAGATTTCTTAATCTCATATCCTTTATTATTAGAAATTACTTCCAAATAATATCCTGTTTTTTCAATTTCACATTCACCTTTATCTTCCAAAATCTTTAACTCATCATCAACACCAAAGTCAGAATCAACGCCCCAATTTTCCTTAGCTAAACATTCCAAATTTTTCTCTTCTTTCTCCTCAACTTCTTCTGCTCCATCATCTACATCTTCTTTATCCCCAACTTCCTCCTCTTCATCCCCTCCCACATTCTCCTCTCCATTCGTCGCCACAATATCTTCTGTTGGCTCTACCAAAGTTTTGTCTTCCTTCTCACTCTTCAAAGCATCCACAACCAAACCAACATAAGCTCTTGCTTTCAAATACAACAACTTAACTTTCTCTTTGTTTAATAAAACTTTATCAAAAATATTATTTATCTTCTTAATTTTATCATTATTATCTTTCATCCCATTTATCTCATTAAGCAACTTATCAAAATCCGCAACACTCAAATAATTTCCTGCTTCTCTTAACTTCTCAAGAGCATCCTCTGTTACTTTTTCCAAACCTTTCAAACTTTCATTAAACACAACTGCATCTCCAACACTTGTTTTATCAAGCCAACAATTTATTTTTCCTCCGCAAGTTCCAACATTAACCCATCTTGCCATATCTGTTCCTCCACCAGGATTGTTCGTCGCGCAAATTCTCACAATTCCTTGATTATAAATCTGCGGGTCAATCACACCCTCTACACCTGCTTGAACATTAGGAGTTATCATACTATACAAACTCGAACTTCCTGAAATACATTCTTTCTCTGATTTAATATCTGTTCTCTCTGCTTGGTCCTTCACATACTGGTCCTGCAAATAATCCATCGCAAACGACGTCGACACTTCCTTAAACCCGCACTTTTCATTCCCTTGAACATTAATACACATCTCCTTGTAACCTGAAACTTCAAGCATGTCCTTTGTCTCCGAAGCATAACCACCTCTTTCAATATAGCCTGAAGCAACATTTATCCGAGGAGCATCTGCATAAAAAGAACTTCCAATAGGGTTCTTCAAATAAACATTATAATAAACACCCACGTCCCTTCCAGCATAAATATGGTAAAACACTTTATACTGCGATGTCGGAGGCACTGTGGCTGTTGTGAAAGTCGTCTCGTGGAACCATCCATGATATTGCGAAGGTGAATCAGGTTCAATCAAAGCATCAAAAAAGTCCCCGCTCGCAGGATACCTGGCTGAAATAAAATTCTTGCAAACTGCACTTCCAACTTCATCAGTCGATCTAACCTTAAACGCCGCATAAGAATTAGCACCATAATAATTAGTCAAATAATCAACAGACTTCCTTGCAACATCCCAGGCTCCTTGCACATTCATATATTCCCCGCCACCTTTTCCTCCTGTTAATAAAAATTCAATTACTGTTGGAAGAGTTAAATCAATAAACGGAACAGCTTGCTTCCAAAAAAACTCACACAAATAAATACTATGAATCTCGTCGCAAACTCCAACTGTCTCACCTGTATCTAAACTATGTTGTAAACAATCCCCATAATTCTTGTAAATAGAAACCAAAGATTCAATTCCTGCATTAATACCAGTAAGGCAAACAGGAATCACAACTCCTCCTTCAGAAGGACTCCCGAAATTCGGCAAACACAACAATATCCCCCCAATTATTCCAGACTGAATAACATTACTAACCCTATACTTTCCTCCAAGGTCACACCGACTCTCTGGACACACAACAGGGTCACAAACATTAAACAACAACGCGCAATCTTCAGGAGACATAAAATCCTCACACTGCGTTCCAGCGCCAAGAAAAGGATTCCCCACAGGAACTTTCACCCCATTAATAGTAACACTCGTCACTCCTGCCTTATATTGCCTTGATACGTCTCTCAACACAGTAATAGCTTTCCTTGCCCACTTCCTTGTATCTTCCAAACTAAGTTCCCCCAACCTAGCTGTAACAGGCTCACGAACTTTCACACTAACACATTTATCATCTCCTCCCATTGCCTCTTCTTTTTTATTCCCCATAACATTACAAAGATAAAAAAACGACGGCATTACAGAACCCTCATAAGCCTTCATAGTCTCACTACTAGTACTTGTAGTAAAAGCATAAAAACCTCTATTTATATCAATAGGCACAACTTTCGGCAATCCTGTAGAGCCATGATAAATTGCTTGAGGAGATTGGTATTTGTTGTTATAAGAATTTTCATCCTGAATATCAAATTTTAATTTCAAAGGATTTGTATCAGCTGGTATTAACTTTTTGCCATTAATCAAATAACTTTTATCAACAACTCCATCCTTTCCAAAAATAACAAAATATCTCTTAGAAGAATCATCTGCACCAACAGCAATACGAGCATAAGAACCTTTTTTAATTCTTTCTGGAAGATTAAACTTACTTTTAAAATCTGTATATAATTTAGGATTTGAAATTCCTTTAGTCATTGTCTTTTCTGAAGAAACCACTGTAATATCTGAAGAAGCTACATTATAATCATTAGCAATCCCCTCATGAGCAATAGTTACTTTATAATCATCATCAATCCCTTTCCAAATAATACCTGATTCTTTTTTAAATTCCTCCTCAGAAATTAATTTTTTATCTTTTAATTCTTGCAACCGAATAAGATTAATTAATTCAGTTTTATAATTTTCATCTTTAAGAAGTTTTTTTGATGGTCTTTCATCTTTAATTTCATCAAAATATTCTTCCTTTAATTTATCTTTCAACACCATCTCATCATCCTCTCCTTTCTCATAACCATCTGCAAGTTTATCACTTGTCTTAAGCCTGTTAGTATCTATTTCCGCCTGAATCCCTATATCCCTATTTATGTCATCATTATGATCCAACAAACAAGCTTGCATATTTTCTGTACCTTTACATTCAACATTTCTATACCTCTCTGTAACTGTTTGTCTTGCACCTGCCTTTCCTTCAAATCCCGAGAAAAAATTCTTCGCAGTCAAAAACGCACTTGTTCCAAGACAAGCCGCTTTCATTCCTTTCACAACATTCCCAAGATTCTTTGAAATCCCTTCCCATTTTTCAATTGTCTTATTCAGATTCTTAATCTTCTCAGAAGTTTTTTCAGGAGAAAGCTGTATCGCCCGCTTCTCAATTCCAACATTAAATGTGAACTCAGCGTCAGTCCCAACATTATCAATATTCGGAATCACAGAAACCTTCGCCTGCTTTTTCAAATTAATCTTCCTCAAAACAATTGTATTAGTTTTACCTTCGCTTCCAAAAGTTTCAACAATATTTTCTTTTAACTTTAGAGTTTTAGACACAGATACTTCCTTCTCATTCAAATAATTTACTCTAACCTCAGCATAATCATCGTCAAGAGAAATCAATTGAACAGTTTCATCTTTATTTTTTGTTCCAACAATCTCATTCTTTGTTAAAATATAATCTTCTCCACCAACACTAATCTCTACACTATACTCTTCTTGACTTGGCTCAGAAACTCCTTTAAACCTAATACTCTCCACAACCCCATTTATCAACACATCTTCACTTGTACTTCCAGAATTTGCAAGAGCAGACTCATCACAAATACTCTCAACATCATTCAAATACTTTGACGCAGGATATCTCTCTTTGAACTTCTCACAAAAAACAGCAGCACTTGCTTTCTGTTTAACCTTCTCAGCAAGAATTATCTTTTCATAAGAAGCATTCTCTCCATAAGTAATTATTCCTAATTTCTCATCATTACTTAACTCAACACTAGAATAACTATTAATAATTTCGTCATACGTTTTAATTGCCTTTT
>CAZGTS010000016.1:0-3475 GCA_964528865.1 Candidatus Woesearchaeota archaeon | reverse complement strand
AACTCAACACTAGAATAACTATTAATAATTTCGTCATACGTTTTAATTGCCTTTTGGTAGTTTTCTTTTTCCATATTCATTCCTTCATCAAGTTTTTTTTGTAATTCATTGGCATAAGCCATATCCTCTTCACTCGCCCCCAAAAGTTCATTAATGTCCTTCTCCATTTCTTTTCTTTCTTCTTCGCTCAAAAACTCAACATCCTGCGCCCCTGCAAAACCAACAACATTTATGGTTTTACCAAAAATATCTTTCCTCTCATTATATTTCACGCCTTGAATCTCCTTCTTAATCTCCAACTCTATTTTATTACGCAATTTTGACTCAACACTTCTCGCAATCGACAACAACTTACTATCACTTAACTTATCTTCTAAATCACTTGAAGAGTTATAAAAATAAATAATTAAATTTTTCGCCTCAGTTGAATCAATAACTTTCCCTGCACTCATTTCTTTTGAAACAATATAACCAACATAAACATAAGTTTTTTTATTAGTATCAGAAAAAACCATCTCTCCAAGTTCATAATCATCTTCCTCTATCCCATCAACATCTAATCTAATCTTAGGAACAATCTTAAAATCAAAATTCTTTGTTCCTTCATCTGTCCTACAAGAAACACTTGCTTTTTGGTACAAACCATTTTTGTCCACACTTCTAACAGAACATTTATTATCTAAAAATTTCTCTCCCTTAATAACTTCAACAGTCTCTCCACTAATCTCAAACTTAGCCCGAGTATCTGGAACAACCAAATCATCTAATCTCAATTGCAAACTCGCAAGACAATAAAACCCAGGAATATTAATTTTCCCAGAAGTCTTGCCTTTTGTTAAACTTACACTTGTAATTTTATTACTTGTGCTCACAGAAAGATCCTTACCACTATAAATAGAAATAGTCGCACCATTGCTCTCAATATTCTCTGCTTTTAAAAATCCCTTACCCTTCCAAAAACCATACTGCTTATAATTCAAAGCCCAATCCTCATCACTTATTTGAGGAAGATAATAAGTTGCCTTCCCTATCCCAAAAGCATTTTTCATATCATACTTTATCCTCGCTGTCATGTTTCCCTGCACAAAATCTGGCATTGCAGATTCATTTGGTTGCTTTTTTAAAACAATTACAACATAACCAATATTATTCAATATAGGTGAATTCAATAAAGTAGACTGGCTAGTTTTAATCCCGGCGTTCGCAGGATGAAATCCAACACCGGAAACCTCTTTGGGATAATCTCCTTGAAAAGAAATACCATCAATTGCCTCAACCTCTATCAAAGGATTTATCTTTGTCGCAGACAATTGACAAAACACAGGAACATTCTGCTCTTCAAGTAAATCACTCCGAACAACCGTCGGCGTGCAACCCAACGGAGAAATTTGAACAACAAAATCCTGTCCTGCCTTACAAGCATCCTTACTAAAAGCATTAGTCAAACTTATCCCTTGTGAATTCAAATAATTAGAAGAACTTACTGGAGAAACATACTGGGTAGTTGAAACACTATAAGCAGAAATAGAAACAATAAACAAAATCCCAATTAATAAGAACATTCCAAGTTTTATCTTATTTCTCATCTAACCATCCCTCCTTATCAAATTCCTCAAATGAATTAGCAACGAAGCCATCAATCCTAACGACGCAATCAAAGATTGGATAAAGCTAAAACAAGAGGTTCCAATGACATTTAAAATTAAATAAATTAATACTACAAAGTTCAAAACACTTCCATACCAAGTTAATAAATCGCTTTCCATTTTAAATAAATGTTTTAATTATACCATAAATCAGCAATGCCATTGCAATAAATCCCAATACCCACAAAACTGCATCAAGCTTTTTCATTGTTTCTTTCTTCATTTTTTAGCCTCCATTTTAATTTATTTATCATTTAAACCCAACCTCCAAATCAATATCTTCAAACAAAATATAATTGTTCTGTAATTCTTCAATTGACTTAGGGATAGGTAAACTCCCCACATTTATTTCAATAACATCCGAACCTGCTAATTCAGATTCCAAGATATAATAATTTTCTTTCCCTCCTCCAGACAACGCATTTGAAACAATCTGCGAAGGCATAGTTACTTCAAAACATTCTTGTTTAGTCAATCCAACCAAACCCCCTAAACCAGATTGTGGAACTTCAACACATTGTTCACGAGTAGTCTCCGCCAACTTCAGCGACGAGTTCTGGTAAATATAAACACTAATCTCGTATTGCCCTTCACTTAACTCAACACTCATTTGTTCAGGATAAACAATTGTCTTAGAAGATTCATCAGAAACAAAACTGATAATTGCTGTTCCTCCTTTGTTTAATTTAACATCTAACTTGTAAAGCCTATCCAAAATAATATCAACACTTCCCGTTTCAATAGTTGAATAAACATGCTTTGCTTCATCAAATCCTTCTGCTTCTACTATGATTTGTCCATTAACACATTGAGGGAAATCTTCTGCTAAACTTCCCAATTCTGTCTTTCCAATATCGCAAGTAACTCCAAAACAATCATAAGAAACATCTGCTTCAACTTGGTTTAATTTTGTGTCATAAACATTCACATTAATCAAAGTATTTTTGTATTTACACAATTCAGGAACCCCTATATCCACTTCACTAACTTCTAAAGATTCTCTTGGTTTATTGCCTTGAATAACAACTGCGACAGGGAATTGAAAAATCTCTTCTCCTTCCTGAACTTGGACTAAAACAGGATACCGAATATTATAAACAAAATGATAAGGAACATAACAAAAACCTAAAATGCCCAAACCAGGTTGATTGCCAACTGGCTCAGAAATCAAAATATTTCCTTCAGAAGGAACAACCTCAAAACTATTTGGCCAATTTTTAGAATTAATAAATCTAACATTATTTTCAACAGAAATATCTGTAACAAAATATTTGTTCTCTTCTTTTTGCAAAGAATAATCTCCACCCTCTGTTTTCAATGCCAAAGTATTTGCTTCAATTGCTTTCTGTAACTCGTCAAAAACCTCGTCAGCATTCCAAGTCAGAGGAGAACACGTCAATTCAACACCATCAACAGGAGCATAAAGCCTCAAATTATCAACAGCATAATTTTCTAAAAACAAATCCGCCTGTTCTTTTTGGTAAATTTCTATTGCAGAATCATACAACATTCCAAGTTTTGAATTAACTTCCACCTCATGATTTTTAATAACAACACTCTCTTCTTCTTTTTCAAAACCCATTTCCATTTCCAAACTTACATCAACTCCATCTTTTCCAATATTAACGCTGGCTTTCGGAACTCCTTGATTAATCTCAAAACCCTGTTCATAATATTCATCAAAAACACACTTATTTATTTTCTCTTCAATAAAATTTTCCAATTGATTTTCCATTTCATTTTTAGAAGGAACTTGTTCTTTCTGAACATTATTTCCAGAAACATAATACCAATAAGGAACAGGGTTTCCTAAAAAGTTAAGTTGCGAC
>CAZGTS010000015.1:0-9773 GCA_964528865.1 Candidatus Woesearchaeota archaeon | reverse complement strand
TATTCCTCAACTGCCTTTTCAAAATCATACAAATTAACACTCGGATATTTTTCGCTATCTTCTAAAAAAATCCCTGCTCTAACTCTTCTTAATTCAAGCATATGCGCTCCAACTCCCAACTCCTTTCCCAAATCATCAATTAATTTTCTAATATAAGTTCCTCCTTGAACTTCTGCTCTAAACAAAATATTCTTTCCTTCCTTACTTTGGCCAAGCTTTCGTTCGTCATTTTGGCGGACGAGTGAGAATTGTAAATCCGATTCGGACGAAGTAGTTAGAGGCTTTGCCTCGCCCCTTTCAATTAATTCAAACTTCTTAACTTCTCTTTCACGCTCCTGCCTTTTCACCCGTGATTTCACAGGAGGAATTTGTTTTATCACTCCGATAAATTTTTTTTTAATAACTTCTTTAATTTTTTTTAGATCAACATCTTCGTGAATCCTCATTATTCCGATATATTCTTTGTCTTCCCCCAAAAAATAACCTGTAAGTTTGCACCCACGATTCAATGCAATAGGCAAGACTCCTGTAACTTTTGGGTCAAGTGTCCCGAAATGAGAAGTTTTTCTCAAACCCAAACTTTTTCTCACAAAATCAGAAACATTAAAACTCGTTGGACCAGAAGACTTATCAATATTTATTATTCCAAATTCCAAAAGTTCTTTAGTTGTTTTGTTCTTTTTTATTTTTTCTATGTCCATTAAATCTCTCCTCGCAAATATTTTTTTCTCTTCTCTTCCGCAAACTTCTCAATTGCATAACGCAACATTGTCCTCGGCATTTCATTATAATGCTGTTTTAAAAAATTCTCTTCAACTTCTAAATTTCTTTTTCCAACTTCTCGCAACATCCAACCAACTGCTTTGTGAATTAAATCATGTTTGTCATTAAGCAATAATTCAGAAATTGCAAGTGCATCACCAAATTCATCTTTCCTAATAAAATTAAAAGTAGAAACAATCGCAATTCTTCTTTCCCAAAGATTTTCAGAACGAACTAAATTATATAAAATCTTTTTATCACGCTTAAACAAAAAATCCCCAACAATATTTGGCGCACTCAAATCAACCAAGTCCCAGTTATTCACATTCTTCAAATTCTGCAAATAGAAATTAAAAATATTTTCTTTCTCTCCTTCATTTGCTTTTGAATATTTATGAACAAGAATTCTCAACGCACAAGTTCGATACTCGTGAATCTTACTTTTCAAAAATTCCTGTATTTTTGGCAGACTTAAATTAAAATATTTTTTTGCAATGTTTTTTATTTGCTGAGATTTTATCCCAAGAAATACATCCCCTTCTCCATATTCTCCTTTGCCTGTTTTAAAAAATCTCTGGACAATTTCTGCCTGCTCCGGATTTCCGGCTTCCTCAAGTTCTTTAATTAAATTGTTTAACATAATAATTATTTTATCTATAAACTTATATATTTATCTTTGTTGATTAAATTATGTCAATTATAGATATGCAAAAAGAAGCAGATGAATGGATTGGCCAGTTGAAAGTAGGGTATTACAAACCATTGGAGATTTTAGCGCAAATGATGGAGGAAGTAGGAGAATTGTCTAGAGAATTAAATAATCGATATGGTCCTAGAATTAAAAAATCTTAAGAAGATACTGCAGACATTAGCTCTGAAATGACAGACATTCTATTTGCTATTATCTGTTTAGCAAATTCACATAATATTAACCTGGATAAAGCATGGAAAAAACATATGGGTAAGTTAACTAGTCGTGATAAAAATCGGTTTGAGTTGAGGGATTAAATAGATTTAATAAATATGTTTTTTCACGTAATTTTCTAGTCCTGTTTCTACGTCCTCAATCGTTTCTTCAATTTCTGATAACTCTTTAGAATTTCCAATGATTCCTTTTGCTTTGCTATATTCCATTATATCTTTAATTAATTGAGATGGGTGTTCTTTATTCCTAATTATTCTGGTTAAAAATTTTCTTTGACTTGTATTGCTCATTTCTAATTAAGACTTTATAGGTTTTTAAGAATTATTGTATTTTAAAATAACTATTTAGCCAAAGCCTTTCTAACCGGCTGAGTCTTTTGCTTTTTCTTACCACCAACACTTTGCTTCAATTCTTTTGCGGCTGATTTTTCAATTTGTTTCATAACCTCTGCACCAGCTTTTATTTTTGCTGACTCAATATTTTTCTTGCCTTCTGTATTTATATCTTCTCCAGCAAGTTTTTTGCCATCTGTATTTACATCCCCTTCTACAGAGGGTCCACCCTTGGGTGTTGTCTTCTCTTGTTTTTTCTTCTTCCCAACTTCTTCAGCAGCTTTTTCTTTTTTCTCTTCTCTCAATTTCTTAAACTTCAATTTATCAGGATAATTAACAAGTTCAACTCTAACAACATTTCCTTCTTTCACAGCCTTAACTTTAATTTTTACAGGTGGCTTTTTAATTCCCCTAAACCACATCTGTTCATTCAAATATTTATCAATCTTAATTTTTCGCAAGTCCCTATCTTTAACTTTCATATGCTTTGCCAAAAATTCTTTAATTGTCTTAATCGCTTTTGGCGTTTTCTTGTAGCGAGGAACAGCTCTCCCTTTGTATCTAAGTGGAATAATATATTCTCTTTCTACTTTATTGATTTTTTTTTCTTTCTTTTTTGCCATCTATCCAAAATGCGACTTTCTCTGTCGCCTAGGTTTAATATGTAATTTAGTTCTTCTCCACGAACGTCTGTGTTTTGTTATAGTAGACGGATGAACTTTTTTTCCCATACCATATTTTCTAATAACCGCCCAAACAGGCGCCCACTTTGTCTTTCGCGCTTCTTTCGCAAGTTTTGTTTTTTTAGCTTGATTTTTAATACCCATTTTATGGTTGTCTCCTCCATTTGAGTTCAAACACATCAAATGCTCTTTCTAAATTTTTGAATAAATGTTTTTCTCCTTTTTTATAGGCTGATTGAAAAATTAATGAATTATCATATACTACTTTTTTATTAGTTAGTTCTTCTAATTCTACTTCAACGATTGTTTCAAATATAAAATTTGGGCCTAATCCTATTTCTCCACAATCTATTTGATAAGCTCTATATGGCATTTTATTTAATCCCCTCCATAAATTCTTTTCCTTTTGGAGTTAATTGTCTTCCAGGTTTTTTACTTCGAACACCTCTAACAGCTTTTGCAATTTCTGTAAAACCTGCAGCATCTGCTTGCTGAAGAATTGTCCGAATTATTTTTCCCCCAGCTTTTTTGAATTTCTCTGGTTTGTAACCTCTATTTTTCTTAGAACCATACTTTGTTCGCATCCTATTTACTCCAACAATTTCTTTTTTGTAAACTTGTTTTAAAATACTCGCCGCTCTTTTGTGCCAAAAATCCTCGTCGTCAATTGGCCTCTCTTTTGCAGGACCAGATTTCACAAACGCAACCCATTCTGGAGACTCAAACTCAGGAATTTTTTTCAGCGCCTCAGCTAACTTCAAATTATATTCTTGAGCAGGTAATTCATACACGTTTGTCATTTTGTCTTGCTTTACAGCAATAGAATAACTCATAGAGTTATTTAACTAAAAATAAAGAAGAATTTGAGTTTATAATGTTTTCGTTTAAAGTTTTTCCATCTTTAATTTATTCCATCTATCAATATATTCTCTATCATGTCTAAATCTTTTTTCTTCAATCCAATATGCCTTAGTTGCAGCAGCAATAATTGAATCGTGGTTTAATTTAATTCCTTCAAAAAATCTTTCTTCTCTCTCAATGATAGGCATTAAATTTTCAATAATCCTTTTTCCTTCATTTCTATTTGCTAAAGCAACTTCTCTCAAAGTCCCTCTCGGAAACAATAAAACATTTTCAGAATTCAATATATTCATTCCATATCCTTCTAAATCTTGTGGGTCTATTCTTACATCTAATTCAGAATCTTCATAAACTATCTTCCATTCATTATACGGAATCATAGATTCATAATGAAAGATTCCTTTAAATTAATTATTATCTTAGAACATATATTTCATTCCCTTGCCTTTCTCCATTTTTTCAAAACAATCACATACCCAATATTTCTCGCAGTATAATGTTTCCCTAATTTCTCTAAAATTTCATCTGAAATCTTTTTCAATTCTTTTTTATCCCTGCAACAACTTCTCAAAACAGAAATCTTCACATTTGCAAATTTTTTAAAATGATCCTGTAAAGTTTTCAAAAAATTCTCAGTTAAACCTTGCTTCCCTAATTGTATGTTTCCTATTCTTCCCATCTTTTCAAAAACTCCTGAATTTCTTTTTTCTTCACTTTAATTTTTTTAATTTTCTTCACCCCAAAAGTTCCTGTTTTCATTTCAAAACCTTTGTAGATATATCTTCCTTTAAACCTATGCACAATTACATCTGACTTATTTTTCTTCCACTCTTTGCTGAACGCCGCACAGAAAACCGCAGCAACTTTTATATCCCCTATCTTCGCCTTGCCTTTAATATTCACGAAAGGACTTCCAACAGCATCAGTGTGAAAAACTTCTTCATTGTCTTGCACTTGTTCAATAAGTTCCTCATTGTTCGGCGCATTTTTCCCCCCAAAAATCATGGTGTTTTTATCTGTAATCATTTCTCTAAATTTCATGTACCCTTAAAGAAGAATAGTATTTTAAATCTATTTATTTAAACTCTCATTTATAATCCGCAAACATTTTTTTTGATTCGCCCAAGTTAATTTTTTAAAAGCGTCCTTATATTCAACCCATTTAAAATCTGAATGTTCTAAATCATCTAATATTATTTTCTTTTTCTTTACCTCAACAGAGTATAAGTTGTATGTTTGTCCTGCAACTTTTGGTCTATCTAAACATTCTTTTTTATATTTATATTTCCCTGACTCTTTGAATTTTTTCATTTCTAAAATTTTCAATCCTGTTTCTTCCTTCACCTCTCTTTTAACAGCCATTCGAAGAGTTTCATAAATTTTACAACCCCCTTTTGGAAATTCCCAACCTTTCCAATGAAGTTTTCTCTTTAGAATTAAATATTCAATCTTCTTTGTTTTAGAATAAACAACAATAAAAACTGCTCGACGGTATTTCATTCTTCAACTCTTAAAAGTTTAGTAACAATTAAAATTCCAATAATTGAAATAATTGTAATAATTAAAGCACTAATTAATTTTCCCTGAACTGGCGAAGTTAAAGAGATTTTATCTACATATTCTGTAATCACTTCTTTCCATGTTAGCGCAATTAAAAAACCAAACGCTGCAACAATTGCTGTGTTCATTGTTTTTTTTAATTCTTGGTTAAACTTTTTTGCAGCTGTTATAATTTTTACTTTTTCTTTTTTTGTAGGTTGTTTTTTTGTTTTCATTTTAACACCATTTTTTCAAAGCTTCCTCTAATTCAACATGTGTCTTTGCATATTCTTTCAAAGACTTCTTTTTTAACACAGCATCAACAGCTTGACGCATTGCAATTGCCCCCGCTTTTGTTCCAAACTTATGCCCGTGAATTCCCCCACCTGCTTGAATAACTAAATCTTTTCCAAGATTCTTAATCAAAAATGGAACATGTCCTGGATGCAAGCCCCCAGACGAGACACCTAAAACAGATTTCAACCCATTCCAATTTTGCTCTAATCTTTTTTTAGTTTCTTTAACATTTTTCTTTTCAATATCTTCTTTAATTTCTTTAATTTCTTTAATTTTTCCTTCAAGTTTTCCAATTCCAGTTCCAATATGAATCTGGTCAACCCCAATCAGCCTAGCAAAATCAGCAATAACTATCATTGAAATCCCATGTTCAGGATTCCTATCAAAAGCCGCATGCATTGCCCGATGTGCATGAATAGCCATCTTGAAATTCGCCTCCCTCAAAGTTTGCAAAGCAGCCCAACCAGAAGTTAGAATATCAATCATCACATATTTGCCTCCTTGCTTCTCAACCAACTGCGCTCGCTTAATCATCTCTTTAGTCTCTGCAGTAACATTAACAAGATAAGCTTTTTTCTCCCCAGTTTCCTTAGCTGCTTTATCTGCCATATCCAATGTTTTACTCAACCTTTTCTCAAAACTATTAAATTTCTGCGAAGCCAAATTCTCGTCGTCCTTTACAATATCACAACCTCCTTTCCAGGAATCATAAGCACTCTGCGCATGCTCTTCTTCATTCAATCCTAACTTTGGTTTTATAATAGTCCCAATCAAAGGCCTTGATTTTATTTTCATCATTTTTCTTATACCTTCTATCCCATACTTTGGTCCAGCAAAACTTTTCAAAATTGATTTTGGAAAACTCACATCTTCCAGCCGAATCGTCTTGACGGCTTTCATTCCAATAATATTCCCAGCAATAGAAGACAAAATATTCGGAACATTATCTTTCTCAAATAAATCTTGAGGATAAGCAATCTTCACCCAATTTTTTTTAATCGAAAAAACTTTCGCCTTAAGTTTATCAGAAGAACCTTTGTTTTTGACATCTGTCCATGTTCCTACAGAACTTTCTAATGCAACTGTATTCGCTGCTTTTTTCAAAGAAATTTTATTTGGTGTAATTTTAAACAAACAAACCAAATCATTCTTTGGCTTATATTTCAAATTAATGAATTCAAATTTTGTCACCATCTTTATCTTAGAATAGCCTTTATCTTTATAAAACTATTTTAAACTCTTCTCACTCTGCTCCCTTCATCTACATCTTCAACAATAAAACCTTTTTTCTTAATCTTATCTCTTAACTCATCTGATTTTCCAAAATCTTTTTTCTTCCGAGCATCTTCTCTTTCTTTGACTAATTTCTTAATTTCTTCAGGAATTTTAATTTTTTCTATTTTCAATAAATCCAAACCAAAAACTTTATCCATCTTTTTAATTGTCTGAACTTTTCCAACAGCTTTTTTATCCCGAACAAGTTTCCACAAAACTTGCAAAGCCCGAGGCACATTCAAATCATCTTCAATTGCATTTTCAAATTCTTTCAAATATTTTCCATTTAACTTGTTATCGTCTTTAACACTCGAAATAATATTCTTTAATCTTTGATAAGATTCTTTTACAGAATTCATTTCTTTAAAATCAAATCTAATTATTTTTCTGTAATGAGTTAACAAACACAAATATCTAAACTCCATTGACAAATAACCTTTTTCTTCTAAGTTTTTCAGACGAATAATTTGCCCAGTTGACTTTGACATTTTTCCTTCTTTAAGATTAAGATGATTATTATGTAACCAATATTTTACCCAAGGTCTTTTTCCAAACGCAGTTTCTGATTGGGCAATCTCATTTATATGGTGAGGGTTCATATTATCAATACCTCCGGTGTGAATATCAAATTGTTTTCCTAAATATTTAGAGGACATTGCAGAACATTCTATGTGCCACCCTGGAAAACCAATCCCCCAAGGAGAATTCCATTCTTGTTGTCTTTCCCCTAGTTTTTCAGAAAATTTCCACAACGCAAAATCTGTCTTATTCTTTTTCTCACCAATCTTTATTCTTTTTCCTGCTTGTAATCCAGAGATATCTATTTTTGCTAATTTTCCATAATTCTTAAATTTAGAAGTGTTAAAATAAATACCATCTGATGTCTTGTAAGTATAATTTTTCTTTTCAATTTTTTTAATTAACGCAACCATTTCTTTAATATAATCTGAGGCCCATGTCCATCTGTTTGGCATAGTCACATTCAACTTCTTTAAATCTTTTTCAAATTCATCGAAATAATAATGAGTTATTTCCTTAGCACTCTTGCCTTCTTTTTTAGCAGCCACTTCAACCTTGTCTTCTCCCTCGTCAGCGTCAGAAGTCAAATGCCCCACATCTGTCACATTAATAATATGTTTAATTTTAAATCCTTCGTATTTTAATGTTCGGTAAAGGATGTCTTCAAAAAGGTATCTTCTCATTCCTCCAATATGCTGATGCCAATAAACAGTAGGACCACACCCATACATTCCAACAAAGTTTTTCCTAATAGGTTTAAACACTTCTTTTTTTCTAGTTAATGTATTATATAATTTTAACATGATAAATATAAGAAAACTTAATTTAAAAATCTAATCAACAAATCGCAGAATTCAATGTCCCTACATGTTTGATATTAATATAAGAGTTATGTGTTTCTTTCTTTACACCCTCTATCCATTCTTCTATTTCAATTTTTAAACTTGTATCAGAAACATCTCTTGGAATATTTAAAAGCAAGACAGTTACTGTCTTTTGTCCTGGGGAAACAGTCCCTTCCCAATCTTCATCCAAAACCCATTCTTTAACAAGATTTATTGGAGTCCCTCCTGTAGCTGTATTTAAACTTTCTATGTTTTTTATTCTTAAATCATAGTCTCTTTGAGAATCTTCATTTATCATACACACAACTTGTCTTCTTCCCCCATCACCTAATGTTGCTTGATGGCCTTCTTCCCCTATACATCTTACACCATAATCTTCAGCATTAAACAAATCCTTTACTTCATTTGTAACACTTTCACTTATTTCTTCAGTAAGTATTATTCCAGAACACATAATAGTTCTAACAAGATACATTCCCATAATTAATACAACCATAAGAATAGCTATAGTAACAATAGTTCCAATACTCATTTCCATCGCACCTGTTTTTTTATTAATCATTTTAAATTATTGGGAAATTTTGCATTTGTTTCTGTATTATTGGAAGAATATATTTTATTATAACCATCAATGATGCTGTTGAAATAAGGACCCCAATTAAATTAAGAATTATTCCAATTTTTCCTAATCTTGTTTTTTTCTTTTTTTGTTGGATTAAACAAAATATAAATCCTACAATTCCAGTTATAATCCCTATTGTCCAAGGACCTAAAAAAATCATTAATAAAAATAAAGGAATTATACCAAGACTTATTATACCTAAGATAAAACCAGAAATCCCTAAAGATTCTTTATTATAAGATTTTTTTTCACCACTCTTTTTTGCCATAAATTGTTTAGTGGTTTTTGTTTTATAAATGTTTTGAAATAAATGGGGATGCGGGGAGTCGAACCCCGGACACCATGATCTTCAGTCATGTGCTCTCCCGCTGAGCTACATCCCCCATAGAAAGAAATAATCGTTCAGTTTTTTAAATGTTGTTAATCACAATAATCTTTATTAATTCTTTATAGAAAATGTGAAATCCTCCAATGCCCTAAAGGGCACGGCGTCCTCTCGTCTTCAATGAAACGCGTGGTGCAACTCTTGATTCTTGATATAAGCATAAGCCCTATCAAAATCACTTTCACACTCAGCACAAAAATGTCCTAGAGGATATCTCTTTCTTAAATTTAGGCAAATCCTAAATAATAAATACGAAGACAAACTCTTGATGATTTACATTAACTTCGCATCCGACATTGTCCGAGAGCAATCAACAATCATGTGGCTATGCTCGTCGAGAACCTTCAAAATAATAATTTCAATCTTATGTTTTTTGTAAGCTTCCTCAATTGCAACCTTGCAATAAACTTTCAGTTTCTCTTTTCGCATCATTTTGTAGCGATACTTCGTCGTTATCTGAATTGTCTTCAGGTTGTTGCCGACGCTGTGGTTATAGTGTTTGTACATTTTTCCTCCGAAAAGTTTAATTAGAAGCAAAGCTACAGCTACATTAGGTATTCAATGAGCTACGCCAAGCTCATTCATATTAATCAATTAAAATAGAAAAATGTTGGGCTACTGGCTAAAGCCAGTAGATATCATCGGAGAATTTATCTAAATAAAATTTTCAGTCAATAAAAACATATAAAAAGGTTTGTTCTCTAACTTTTTTATTAAATAATTAAGAG
>CAZGTS010000014.1:0-9940 GCA_964528865.1 Candidatus Woesearchaeota archaeon | reverse complement strand
GTTGGGGGTGGAAAGAGCGCGCTTTTTTGCCTTCTTTTTTTCTAAAAAAGAAGTTCTTTAGAAGTTTCCTTTTTCATCTAAATTAAAATAAATAACTGCTACCAAAACTAAAAGTGTAATGAAAACCATAGCCCATTTTCCAAAATCAGTTGGTTGAGAATATGCTTGCTTAAACCATTCATTCGCAAAAAAAGCTATTCCTAAAGCTATTGTGATGGATGTAGCTTTTTTTAGTTTTAAAGAATTAAGCATTTTAATTTAATTCTGGAATTCTTTCTGATAAAATTTCACAATTTTCACAATAAGTTACACTACAAACCGCAAGAGGGTAGTTACCTTCCTTTTGTTTGTTTATATCTCCTTCCAAATCAACAAATTTAGATGAAGCTGATGCAATATTTCCTATTCTTTTTGTAACTGTTGATACTGGAACATCAGATACTTCATCTCCATCTTCATCTCCCACTGTAACTTCGCAAACAACTTCAACATTTTTTGCCTCGACTTCTCCGAAATTATAAATTTCTACAGTAAAAAGATTTTTACTATTATCATAATAATCTTCTCCCCAAGAGTTTAATGTTCCAAATATTAATGCTTTTTCTGCTGGAATTTCAGGGCATTCATTAATGAAATCTCCACAGGTTTGCGCGTTTATTTCTTGAGAAGGTGCAGATTTTGTAAAATATAATCCTGCAAAAGAAACAACTGCAATTAGAAGAATAACAGAAATAATCTGATATGTATGATTTTCTTTTGCCATAATACAAATAAATACACGATAGTACTTAAAAGCTTTTCGGTTTCGCTTACAATTCGCTAATAGATTGTTGAATGTGTTTCTTAAGTTAAATTGTGTATAGATTGCTATGGAATTGCTAAAAGCAATCGGTTTTATAAAAAGGGGAAAGAATAGGAAAGAAATTTTTATCAATTTAGATAAACCTGTGATGCCTTCTGAATTAGTGATGAAAATTTATAAGAGTAAAAGTAATACTTATTTTAATCTTGTTTCTCGTGCCTTATCTGAATTGAAAGAAAAGAAATTAGTTGAAGTTGTAAATCCAGAAGATAGGACAGGAAGGATTTACAGGAGAACTAAAGAAGGCGAAAAGGTTGCAAAGGCATTGAAATAAATTCGGCGAAGCCGAGTATCTGTTTTCGTAGAAAACTCGCGCGCTCTTTCTTGGGGGTTAGGTAGACAATTTTAGTTTTTTATTTTCAGCAATTTCGTTTAATCAGCGATGTTATGCGACAATTTTAATTTCGCATTGAAGCGTTAAGCGAAGATATCAAAATCATAATTTGAGGTTTACCGACGCTGAGGAGGAGATTGGAAATTGAAATGAACACATATTAAGTCTACTTTTTAGAAAAATTATCTAATATTTCTCCATAATCTATTTTAATAATTAGGTAAATCTTTTTTTTCTTCTGTTGGAGATTCTGCAGATTTTTCAGGAGTTTGATTTAATGTTTCTTGTCCTGTTTCTGGTTCTTTTGTAGCTTCTTCTTCTGGTTTTAAATCCTCTTCTGTTACAGAAGCAATCATTTCTTTGAATTTTGGAAAATCAGCAGCCATGATTTTTACACCTGCTTTTGTGAATCCAGTGTATCTCTCGCTTGTTATGAATTCTCTTATTGTAATGCCTTTTCTTCCTCCGAAGTTATCTACTCTAAGAATAATATCTGCGGTGTCGTTCTTTTTTATTTTTCCGATGTCTTTTTCCATTTTATAATTTGGAAAAAAGAGTATTTAAAATTTTGCGTTTAAGAAATAGATTAATCTTTTACTTCTATTTTGATATTTACGTTTTTTGGAATTTTCATTCTCATAATGTGGTGGAGGACTTTTTCGTTTGCTGGAAGATCAATAAGTCTTTTGTGAATTCTCATTTCAAATCGATCAAAGGTCGCTGTTCCATCTCCGCATGGAGATTTTCTCGTCGTTATTTTTAGTTTTTTTGTTGGTAATGGAACAGGTCCGTTAATATTTATTCCTGCTTTTTTAGCAAGTTCTTGAATAGAATTACAAATATTATTGAGCATATCAATATCAATACTGTTTAGTTTTATTCTTACTTTGGGCATTTGAAGGCAACCAAGGTTTTCTCTCACACCTATTCCTTATTATTTAAGTGTGTACCAAATGGCATAAACGACTTTTTATAATACTCATGGAAGTCGCGAGCAAACCGCGTTATTTAGTTATTATAAATTGAGGAGATTAGTTTAAAAAACTTTTTATAGTGTTTTTTAGATGATTTGTCCCAATAAAAGAGATTGATTGTCGAAAAAGCACATATTTATAATCTTCAAATTCTTTAATAAAGAATGTTTGGAAAAAAAGAGAAAACTAAAAAATATTTTATGAAAGTCAGTAATTCAAGAAAACTATATTTACCTATTTATTTTATGATTCTTATTTTGATTGCTGTTGTTATTTTTATAAAATATAATGATTTGAACTTAAGTACACCCGTCCTTATTTTAGTTGGATTATTTATTTTCTCTGCAATAAAATTTACTGAATTACATAGGTGGAGTAATTCTTATGAGATTAATAAAGATTCCTTTGTTCATAATAAAGGAATCTTAAATAGGAAAACCAGAAGCATGGATTTTCTCGCTATAAGTGATACTGAACTTAGACAAAATTTTTGGCAGAGATTGCTTAATTATGGTAATGTTAGTGTTCGTTTGTATTCTGGAGAAAGTGACAATCCTGCAAAAAATATTAATAACCCTAAAAAATTTGCAAATTGTTTGCAAAAGATGATACATGCTAAAAGAAGGGAGAGCTTAATTTGATAGAAAAATATTCAAATGAACCTGTGCATAAAAAACACAAAATAAAAATAATTGTATTTGGGATTTTTTTAATTATTTTGTTTGTTCTTGTTTATACCTCTTTTTATGGATTGCCCTTAACAGGAAACATTATTAAGAATGAACCTAATTCAAATAATAGCATTTTTATCTCAGCAGATTTAACCACGCCTGTTTTAAGTTTAAATGGAGAGTTTGAAAATGTAAATATAAAGGGTGGTTCAAATTCTTTTCTTTATGTGGGGGATAAAAAATTTCCATTATCAAATTCAAAAGATAATTACATTGTTTTGATTAATTATGAGGGAGAAATATCTTTTGATGAAGAAGTCATATCAAATTTAAAAGGCAAGGCCATGAAAGTTTCTGTTAATGGGGTTCTTATGGTTCCAAAGTCTGAGGATAAAATGAAAATTTATTTTGATTCTGATTTTAATTACAATGTTTTAGATATTAAAGAAAGAGTGTTTATTAAGAAATTAGATTATGAAACTTCTGGGACAGTGAAGTTAGATGAAAAAACAACAATAAATTTGGAAGATGATAATCTTGTAATTGAAAAATTTTATGGAAATATAAGGATAGCAAATAAACATTTTAAACTTAAGGGTTATTTAAAAAATTTAAATGTTGAAGGGAATCAACGAATCTCTGTTTTTGATTAAATTGATAAAAAGATTGTTCTCAAAAACTTTTTATACTTTGATTTTTTATTATAGTGAGAAGAAAAACTAAATAGTTTAATTAATTTTTAAAAATGAAAAAAAGAGGTAAACAAAAAAATGAATTTGCATAAAAAATTCACATATGCAATTATAATGTTTTTAATTTTATTGTTTGTGGGCGCATTTGTTTATTTTTCTATTGAAGGATGGGCTTATCTTGATGCATTATATTTTACTGTTGTTACTGTAACCACAATAGGTTATGGGGACCTTGTTCCTCAAACAGAAATTGGAAAAATATTCACTATCTTTTTTTCTTTTCTTGGAATAGGAATGGCATTTTATTTTTTTACATTATTTGGAAAATATATTTCTAAGAAAACTTTTCAGGGAGAATTAAAAGAACACCATGATAAAATAATAAAACATCACGAGAAGATGATAAAACATATTAAATCACATACTCATGAAAATCATTATCTAAAAAAGAGATAAACAACCATGGAAATATTTATTCAATTAGGAATTATTTTGTTTATGGCATTTGTGGTGTCATATGTGGTGAAGGCTTTTAGGCAACCTATTATTATCGGTTATATTCTTGCAGGAGTGGTTGCTGCATTTGCAATTGAGACGGGTTTTATTAATTTGGAATCTTCGAGAGAGATTATTGATATTTTTTCTCAGTTTGGGATTGCATTTTTGTTGTTTATTGTTGGTTTGCATCTTAATCCTAAAGTTATTAAGGAAATTGGAACGTCGGCGTTGTTGATTGGTTTTGCGCAAATGGTTCTTACATTTGCTCTTGGTTTTGTTGTTTCGTCCCAACTTCTTGGGTTTAATATTATTAATGCCTCTTATATTGGAATTGCCCTTGCATTTAGTAGCACGATTATTACAATGAAGTTGCTTTCAGATAAGAGAAATCTTGATTCTCTTTATGGGAAGATCTCGATTGGTATTTTGATTATTCAGGATTTGGTTGCTGTTTCTGCTTTGATGTTTATTTCTTCAATGTCTAGCGGGACTAATCTTAGTTCTTTTGTTTTGAAAGGACTTCTTAGTGGAGGAGGCTTGATTGGAATTTTATTTTTAATTGGGTTTTTTGTTCTTCCAAAAGTGATTAAGAATATTGCTAAATCACAGGAATTATTGTTTTTGTTTTCTATTTGCTGGTGTTTTATAATTGCTGCGCTGTTTAGTTATTTTGGTTTTTCAATTGAAATAGGTTCTTTGGTTGCAGGAGTTGTTTTGTCTATTTCTCCTTATAGCACTGAAATAAGTTCAAAGATTCGGCCTCTGAGAGATTTCTTTTTAATAATCTTTTTTATAATCCTTGGTTTTAATTTTCCAACTTCTAATTTGGCCCCGATTATTAAGAATGCTTTTATTTTATCTGCACTTGTTTTAATTTTTAAACCTTTGATTTTAATGAGTTTGATGGCGTTGTTTGGTTATACTAAGAGAAATAATTTTTTAGTTGGAACAACTCTTGCGCAAATTTCTGAGTTCTCCTTGATATTGATTATTCTTGGTTTAAGTGTTCATGGGGCTTTATTAGATTCAAGTATTCTTCCGATGATAACTTTAACAATGATTATTACAATTACTATTTCAACTTATATGATTATTTATTCTCATAAGTTTTATGAGAGAATTTCTGGATTTGTTTCTTTTTTTGAAAAAAAGAATATAAAGAAAAATAGGAAGATTAAGAAAGAATATGATGCGATTCTTTTTGGGTATAATAGGATAGGGTTTAGTATTTTAAGGTCGCTGAAGAAGATAAAGAAAAATTATCTTGTTATTGATTTTAATCCAGATACAATCGAAAATTTGACTAAGTTTAGAATACCTTGTATTTATGGAGATGTTTATGATGTTGAACTTTTGAAGGAATTGCCGTTAGATAAGATTAAGTTAGCTGTTTCTACTTTGCCTGATTTTGAGACGAATTTTCTTTTGATAGAATCTATTCGAGTTGTTAATCCTAACGCAATAATTATTGTTAGGGCTCATCAAATAAGTGACGCTCTTGATTTGTATAAGAAAGGGGCGAGTTATGTTTTGACACCTCATTTTTTAGGGGGAGAGTATGTAGCTAAAATGATTGAGCATGATGAAATAGATAAAGAAGAATATCTTAAAGAGAAAAAGAAACACATCGATACACTTAAGAAAATGATGGATAAAGGACACGAGCATCCAGAGGTCACTGGGAATTAATTTTGTTTTTACACTGTCTCATCTTTTTTTCCCATTTCAAATAATGAAAAGATAAAGTCAAAAAATCTTAAAACAGCTTCGATAAAAACTATGAATATTAGGTAAGTTAATATTTGGCTGAAAAATGCTGGGATGCTAGAAAAATGGCTGAATATTCTTTCAATATATTGAGTATCTGAAAAATTGATTGGATTAAGGACAGTTATTGCCAATAAAGTTAATGGGAGCATTTTTGCAATTTCTTGAGATAGGTCTTCTTTATAATAAGCAGTCATTCTTATTGCAATGATTATTGCTGCTGAGATAAATAGTATTTGAGAAATTTCTTGACTTTGTGAGAGGATTATCAGGAAGAAAGTGAATACTGAGAAGATAATAAAAATTAGGAATGGAAGAATTAGAATGTATTCTACAAAATAAAGTGTGCCTTGAAATAATCTTGAAAAGAAAGAATTCTGTGTTGAGTTATATTTATTTAAGTCTAATCCAAGAGGATTTTTTTTGGAAACAAATGTATAAAATTTCCATACAAAAATAGAATAGATTACAATCATCAAAACTAATATTAATAAGTTTATGAATTGCCCTAGAGGATAAGGAAGAACTGCGACAAATTCATTGTAAATACTAAGAATTTGCGTTCCAATTTCTTTGATCACCTCTATCATAAATTGATTAAGTTGAAAGTGTTTTTAAATTTATTCTAAAGATTTAAATAGAATATTTCCTAATTAGCTTTATGTTGGATATTAATTTAATCAGAGAACATCCAGAACTTGTTAAAGAAAATATTAAAAAAAAGTTTCAAGAAAATAAGCTCCCATTTGTTGATAAGGTCATAAAATTAGACGGTGAATGGAGAGGGTTGAAATATAAAGAAGATAAGTTAAGAGGAGATAGGAATAAGATTTCTAAGGAAATTAATGATTTGAAGAAATTAGGAAAAAGTTCTAAGAATAAGATAAAGAAGGCAAAAGAGATTCCCAAGAAGATTGAGAAAATTCAGATTAAGAGGAAGAAGTTGGAAGGAGAGATAAAAGAAATTATGTATAAGATTCCGAATATAATACACGATTCAGTGCCGATTGGGAAAGACGATTTTGAAAATGTTGAAGTTAAGAAGTATGGAAAGTCAAAGGTTCCTAATTTTAAAATATTGAATCATGTTGAAATTGCTGAGAAAATAGGAGGTGTTGATTTTGATTCTGCAAGAGAGACTTCTGGAAACGGGTTTTATTTTTTGACAGGAGATTTAGCAATATTACATTCTGCTGTTCTTTCTTTTGCAAGAGATTATATGATTTCAAAAGGTTTTAGATATGTTGTTCCTCCATTTATGATAAGAGAAAAAATAGTTGATGGGGTAATGAGTTTTGAAGAAAAGGATGTGATGATGTACAAGATTGAGGGAGAGAACTTATATTTAATTGGGACTTCAGAGCATTCTATGATTGGGAGATTTATTAATAAAACAATAAATGTTAAAGAGTTACCGATTAATTTGACAAGTTATTCTCCTTGTTTTAGAAAAGAAGTTGGGGCGCATGGATTAGAAGAGAAAGGATTTTATCGGGTGCATCAATTTGAGAAACAGGAAATGATTGTGATTTGCGAGCCAGAGGATTCAATGAAGTGGTATGACAAGATGCTTAAATGTACTGTTGATGTTTTTAGAGAGTTGGAAATTCCCGTGAGAATTCTTGAATGTTGTTCAGGGGATTTGGCTGATTTGAAACATAAATCTGCAGATGTTGAAGCATGGAGTCCAAGGCAAAAAAAATATTGGGAAGCAGGTTCATGTAGTAGTTTAACAGATGCTCAGGCACGGAGATTGAATATAAAAATAGAGAATAAAGGAAAGAGATATTTTGCGCATACATTGAATAATACTGTTATTGCTAGTCCAAGGGCTTTGATTGCTTTGATTGAGAATAATCAGCAAAAAGATGGAAGTATAAAAATTCCAAAAGTGTTGTGGAAGTATACGGGATTTAAGGAAATAAAAGGGAATAAAAAATGATTAATAAAAGAAGATTTTTAATTGGTGCAATTGCAGGAGCACTTGGTGGGGCAGTAAGTTTTTGGTTAGTATCCATACAAAATTTTAATTTATGGAAGCTTTCTTTATTTGGAGCTATCTTTGGTGTGGCTATTGCTTGGATAGTTAAATTTATTAAAAAATAAATTTGACAAATATTTTTTACTTAGTTGGAGAAAGGCTTGGATAATTGTGGTTGGAGGTTTTGTTTCTATTTTATTGCATAATTTTATTAGTGCTTTGTTTGGAGTTGAAGAAGCGTTTTTCTTTATCCTTGTTGTTTTTGTTTTACCAATATATTTTCTAATTTTAGTTGTTTATAGTTTGGTAAAGTGGATTAGAAAATAAGTTTGTTAAAGTAATGAATGAATAAATTTAAAAACAAATCCTGGTAGTAATAATTATGCTCACGTTGTCCAACGGCTAAGACACATCCCTGTCGCGTGGTAAAAAGCACCTAACGGTTCTTCTTACGACATCTCTCTCGAGATAGGAAGCTAAAGTTTCGAATACGCAGAACGGATGATACCCGGGTCCGACTCCCGGCGTGGGCGTTTAATTTATATAATAAACTTTCTTAATCTGTTTATGAAATATTGGATAATCTTCCTGATTATTGGATTAATTGTATTGTTCTTTTTTCCAGAACCTGAAACAAATTTCTTGGCTTACTTGGGAACAGCAATATCTTTTATTTTTTTGACTATATTTTTGTATAAATGGAAAAATTAATTAAATTTTATCTAACCTAAATTCCCCTTACACTCGGCGTGGGCGTCCTACATTTCTGGCACTTTACTATAAAATAATGAGGGATTAGTTATGTTTAAAAGGTTTTCTTCATCATAATTTTTATGTTTAATAAGTCAATTATACTAAGACCAGAAGATAATGGGAATGAACCTCCAGATGGTTTAGAGGTAGCTTCACCCTTTGAAAGACTTGGAATTCTTAATCCTGCTGTTGTTCAACATGGTCCTTTAGCATATCTGCTTTCTAGATTGTATTACAGTGAAAAGGGAATAAACAAATCATGTATTGTCAAGAACACAGCTTTACTTGAAGGAAATTCAGTGAGAATTGTTAAAGATGAAAAAGGACGTCCAATTGAAGAATTAGTATTAGCTCCTGAATTGCCTCATGGACAGAGAGGTGTTGAGGATATGAGAGTTGGTTTTTTGAAAGGAGAATCACCTTTACATGCATTTTTAGTCCATTATGATGGTGTTGATGCTAGAACAGAGTATCTAAGAACTAAAGAAGCAGAGCCTTCTAATTTGTTAAGGTGGGATAGGTTTGGTATTTACTTCCCAAATATAACTTTACAAGAAGCTATTGAGTTAGCGCCTAATGAAAAATATAGAAATGCTTGGATTAAACAAGATGGTAAGAAGAAAAAACTAAAAATTTTAGAGGAGCATTACCCAGAACCTGTCAGCCCATATTTAGGTACTAAAGATTGTGCGTTATTTCCACATAAAATTAAAAGAGAAATAAAGGGTATTTTAACAGAACAGTACGCTATCATTACTAGGTTGAAACCAGATATGCAGATTTTTTTCGTTAATGATTTCAAGGAGTTAGCTAAACATGAATTTTGGAAGAAGTCTATAAAAGATCTAGAAGGACATATTTTATTGAAAAGAGAATATGATTGGGAGGAGAGTCATATTGGTTTAAGTTATTCCCCATTTGAAACTTCCCAAGGAGTTATAATTCCTTATCATGGAGCGACTATGAAACCTGAGAGAAATTATAAGTTTGGAGCAGTATTAGTTGATAAAGATAATCCTCAGAAAATACTTGGAAGAGATGAAAAACCAATTTTAGAATGCACAGAACAATGGGAGTGTGATGGTATTGTTCCTGGAAAAGTTGTTTTTCCAACAGGCCATGCTGTTTGGGATGGTTATTATCATATTTTTTATGGGGCAGGTGATAAGTATATTGGGCATACTACAATCCCTGAACAAAGATTACTAGATAGTTTTAATTAATGAATAAATGATGTGGCAAAAAAGTCTTCTGTTTGGCGTGGGCGTGTAAGAGGTTTTTTAAACTCTTAAAATTAATTATATCTTATTGGAGGAAAAAATAATGAAAGGAATAGTAAAGTTTTTTAATGGCGAAAAGGAATTCGGATTCATAGCTGGAGAAGATGGAAAAGAATATTTTGTGCATA
>CAZGTS010000013.1:0-10280 GCA_964528865.1 Candidatus Woesearchaeota archaeon | reverse complement strand
AAAAGAATTAAAAATAAAAGAAGAAAAAATTTTGGAAAAAGCAAAAAAAACTTTGATTGATATTTCAAAAGATTTTAACAAGAATGAAAAAGAAATTGGAAAAGAACTTTTAGTTGCAAATCTTAAATTAAGAGAACAACAAAAAATCGAAAACACCTTAACCCAATGCCCTGTCTGCAAAAAAGGTGACCTTGCAATAACCTATTCGAGAAAAAACAAAAAACATTTTGTTGCCTGCGATGCTTACCCAAATTGCAAAACAACTTTTAGTCTTCCTCCAGGAACAATTAAAAAAACAGAAAAAACCTGTGAAAAATGTGGCTTTCCCTTAATGATGAGTTTGAAAAGAGGGAAACGTCCTTGGATTTTTTGTTTCAATACTAACTGTGAAAGTAACAGAGAACGAATAGAGGAATATAGAAAAAAACAAGAAACAAAAGATTAAATTTTTATATCCTATTTTCTTATTCCAACAATGAACGAAAAGAAAAAAAGATGGTTGATTATTTCAATTGCAATTGGAGTTTTATTAATCTTGTACTTTCTTAAAAATTCTTCGATGTTTGTGCGGGTTGCAGGTTTTGTAATAGGTTTTCTAATTTTTTATTTTCTGGATACTTTTTTCAAAATAAACTTTCAACCTAAACATTATCTCTACATCTTAATTATCCTAACGTCGGGAATTCTCCTTGCACCACTTTACTTTCTTTCTGAAAACTACGACAAAATCCTACACTTAGTCTCGCCAATCTTAGGAAGCACACTAATTTTTTATATGATCAATAATCAACGTCTGAACTTTCAATGGAAACTATTAATTACATTCATGTTTATTCTTTCTTTTCTTACACTTCACGAAATTGGAGAATACCTTATTGATTTGCTCTGGGATTTCAAATTACAAGGAGTTTATATTCGAGACTTTTCTGGAATTGAAAAATTAAATTTAACCATGTCCAAAATCGATGACACAATGATAGATTTAATTATGGGAACTCTTGGAGGAATTGTATTTGTAATCGGAAAGACAATTCCTTATTTATGGAAAAAGAAAAAAAGAAGTGAGAAAAAAAAATAAATAAAATTATTTCTTCTTTTTCTTATCAGCTACGTCACAACAACTTACTAGCATCAAGAATAACACAACTGCTTTAATTATTAATATTGTTCCAATAACAACCCAAATATCTCAGGCAGTATAAAGTCTAACTAAAACAAGAACCAAACCAACTATCAAAAGTTTTAATGCAATACCTTTCGGAGTACAACATTCCATTTTTACACCTCCGATATTTTTGTGAAAGAAAGGAATATTATAAATGTTTTGTTTAAAAAAACTCCCCCAAAATTTTCTGCGTTCTCCTCTCTCTCAAAAGTTTACTTTGTTCTAAAATCCCAATATTATCAAACTTATATTTCACCAGTGAAATTTTCCGTGCACCCACAATTAACTCTTCGTGTGAATCAAATTTCATTCTCCCGCGATTCAACGCTTTCCGAATACTTTCTCTAACAACCCAAACTCCCAGTCCAGCCCAATACGTCGGAGTCTCAAGTCGAATTACCAAAACACTTGCTTGTCTTTTTATTGAATTCAAATATTCCAAAATCACCAACCGACTTGCATAATATCCTCCTGCTGTAGAAAAAGCATAACTCTTTCTTCCAGAATAGTTTTCATAATCTGTTGAAGCCTTTATTTCATCAGAAGGATTCCACGAACTCCCGGGAAAATAAAGTTCAAACAATTCAAAACTCCAAACATTAGGAAACAGCATTATCAAAAACTGATTCCCAAGAAATTCTCCTAAAAACATTTCATAATCCTCCAACCATTTATAATCCCGAACTTTCTTCAACAAATTTTTCCCAATAATATCATCTGTCGCAGTAATACTCCAACGCGTCGGCACCAACCTCTTATCTTTCTTCAAACCCAAAACTCCCACACTCAAAATCTTCGCCAAACTATATTCATCAAAATTATTCTTATACAACATCTCAATTCCTTCAACAGATTTAACTTCATCGTTCATCACTTTATCCACTTTCTGATGCACCTTTACATTCGATACAATCTTCGCTTTCTTCAATGGTGCATTCATCCCTTGATGCATCAAAACTTTATCTCTCTTCTTATCAACACTCAATTTCTTCTTCAACTCAATCTCAATATCAACTGGCTTCGAAGCAATCGCAATCTCCTTTGCAATATCCAAGAACTTATTCTGCATCCGCGAATCTTTGACTTTAGATTGAAACCGCGAATTCAACAAACTATCTCTCAATCGAATAACGTCATAAATCCTAAAATCATTATTCGCCCAATACTTCGCATCATCATAAACCCAAGCATTCTTATCTTTCTCCAATGGACTCAAAATCCCTACATTCACTAAAGGATATTTTAATTTACTTCCAATAAAAATACTCGGTGGAGAAATTGAATCAATTTTTGAAACCTTACCCAGACTCTGATATTTGAAATTAGTCTCTGCTATTTTTTTAATAACTTCAAACTTAATACTCATAAAAAAACAAAACATCCAGAATTTATATTAATATATACTCTTTAAAATAATCCTTTCTTCCGAATCCCACTCTTAACAATTTCAAAACTAAATTCTTTCTCAGGCAAACTCCTATGCTTCAACAAAACCGCTTTTCGCCTGTGCCCACTTTTCTTCAATTCAATTATGCATTTGCTCCAATATTTCATTAAATCCCCTCCAACAATATTCATCTCACGTTCAACTCCTTTCTTCCAATCATCTTCAGATAAAAACCCTCCATAAACCTGGTTAGTAATAATAACAGGAATCTTCTGCTTCCGCGCAATCTCAGCCAAAGCCCTCATTTGTTTTGCAATCTCACTATTTACTTTCTTTATATTATCAGATTCTTTAGATTTAATTGCATCGCCCAACTCCAACCGATACAACATCGCCATCCCATCAACAACAATCAAACTTACGTGATTTTTCTTCACCCTCTCAAGCAACTTCAAAAAACACTTTTTCTGTTCTTCAAAATTCACAGGTTCCAGCAACAAAATATTTTCCAAAACCTCCTCATAATCTTCCCCAACAATTTGTTTAATCCTGTCAACAGAAAACCCTCCCTCTGTATCAACAAAAATAATCTTGTTATCTTTTTTCGCCTGACTACAACAAACTAAAAAACATAAATTTGTCTTGCCGCAACCAGGAGGCCCAGCAATCATCGTAATCACATCTTTCTCATAACCTCCTTCAATCCATTTTGTAAAATCCAAACTTCCTGTAGAAATTTTATTTTCATTCATAAATAATAAAGAAAACTAATGTTAATAAGGATTATGACACTACTTCAACTTTTTAAAATCATTAAGTGTTTTATCCAAATCTTTCCCAATAAAATTAATCGCATCAGTAATCGCTTTTTTAGCGGTCTTACCTTTTGTCGTAACCTTAAGAATCGGCTTCTCTGTAGGGTGCTTTCTTTTCCACGCCGCAAAATCAACAGCAGAATCCTTATTCAAATAAACCCTAAGAATCTCCGCAATTGTCAAACCTTCAACTTCAACTTCTATTTCACTTTTTGATTCTTTCAAAATATTAATTTCCATATTAAATTAGAATAAAAACAATTTAAAAAGCTTGTTATTTCCCAAAAAGAATTCTATCAATATCTTCCTGCGAAATATCCTCACTATCTAAATCAATTTTCTTACCCTTTGTATTTACATCTTTATTTATAGATGGGCTCGAAGAGCTACTCGCACCTTGCCCTGCACCTATTTGGCCTTGGCGCCTCGAAGAGGTCTTGCCTGTATAACAGGTCTTGTGCCGGGAGCCTTCTTGGCGAGGCGGTATTCTCGTGCCATTTTCTTTGGTATGCCGGGAACGCAGTGAGGCGGTATTCTCTCCCCTCCTTTGGGAAGCAGTATTCTCGCAACCCTTGTGGTTGTACGCGTGAGGCCTCTTTCTTCGGAGGTCATCCCCGTGGGATGGTGCTTCTTCTCTTTTCTGCTTCATCTCCTGTAAATCAGCAATTGTCAAGGTTTTTGTAGTGGTATCATCAAACTTAACATTATCTTCCTTAACATTTTGCACAAATTCTTCTTTAACAATCTCCACTTCTTTATCAAAAGATTTTGCCCTCGCAAATTCTTCTCTAAGCACAATTCCCAAATAATTCTCAATTTTATTTACTAATACAAAATCATTCTTAGGGAGAATCCCTTCTTCTGCCATTTTAATTGCTTTTTCAGATTCTTCAATCGCTTCTGCAAACTGCTTTTGATTCAACTTCTTGGCCCTCCTTGCTCTCATAATAACCCAATGAAAATTATCAATCATTCCAAAAGGATTTTTATTGCCCTTAGTAAAAATCTTTGTAGAAGATTTTTCGGGGTACGCCAGTGGTGCCAAAACCTGTTTCTTAAAATTTTCATTTGCAATCTTCATCAAAGATTCATCTTTTGCTTCATTGGATATTTGGATATTAATTTTATCTTCCTCATTTTTCATTTCAATTCCAGATAAACGAAAAAGTCTTTCATGGACAGTCTGTCTCTTTTCAACCTTTTCTTCTATATATTTCATAATAGGAATATCTTCTTCAAAGGAACATTTCCTACAAATTCTAACAATTCCTTTTTCAGAAATCGCACTAAAAAGCAAAGCCCTATCTCCTGAAACCCCGCACTTAAAACATTCATCCATTATAAAAAAAGAAAAAGAGCATTTTTTAAGATTGTTGTGATGGAAACAATATGACTAATTAAGATATTTATCTATTTCTTCTAATTCCTGGACACTCACAATTTTAATATTTTCATCAATTAAAACAGTTGGTAATTCAGTTATATTATATTCTTCAAGAAGCAAATTAATTGCAAAAAGATTATTATCTGCTGCTATAGGTATGAGCATAATTTTATCTTGTTTTTCTTGTTTTAACTGAAACAATAAATTTGCAATAACATTTTGCCTTGATTTTTGTTCTAAAGAAGGTTCATTATATTTATAAAAATAAACTAAATTATGATAATCAGGCTTACACTTTTCCTTAATCTTAATACTATTAATCCAAAAAAGGGTTCTCAAAAGGTCATACCTCTTATGCTGAATAACAATTTCATTATTAATTCTACTTGCTTCCTCATATTTCTCAATAATTTGTGCTTGTTCATAGATATTATCTGCAAATCTTATGTTTTCTTTTACAAGAAGCTCACAATCAAAATCAATAAAACTAAAAGCATCGCTCTGGATTTTCTGGTCTAAAAGTTCTAAATCTGATTCAAGATACCATTGATTTATTTTATTTATTCTAGAACTTTCCAATTTATTACCCATAAAAATTCCAATATTAAAAACTATAAAAGTTATTATCAATGCTTGTAAAAATATATATTTTTGACTTTTTTCCATTTTATCTCCAGGTTCCAGTTCCCCTAATAAAATGATAAATAGCAGTTATCATAATAAATGGATATACTGAAAGATATACCACTAAATAAACTAACAGATTAAAAATGTTTTGTTTGACCAAAATTTTAGATTTCATTATAAATAAAACTAAAATTGCGAAAAACCCTCCTACAACAAATAAAATAACACCAAGATAATTAAGAAAACTTGGAGTTATTAGAAGATCATTCATAGTGATAATGGATGTCCCTAATTCGATAGAATATTTTGTATAAAAGAAATTACTAATAAATCTCGTACTAACCAAATAAACAAATATGCTTAATCCTAAAAGCCCTAAAAAAAGTTGAAGCACAAAAAAAGGCAAGATAAAAAATCCCAACATACCTTTCCTAAAAAAATATTTTTTATATTTAGAAATACACTGCAATCCCCCAAGATTCCATCTTCTTCTTTGTTTATACCAAGCTTTAAATTTAATAGGGACAGTAGTAGTAGCGTGAGTTGCCAAACACATTCTTCTCTTATAACCCTCACAAGTTAAATGCCATGTTGCTTCTATATCTTCTGTAATATTATTTTTATCAAATCCCTCTATTTTCTTAAGAGCAGATTTTCTATATAATGCAAGCGGGCCAGGCGTTACATAAATAGCATCAACATAATCTAAAAGTTTTCTCGTGAAAGCAATAACATTATACTCAATTGCCTGCAATCTTTCAAAAAATCTTTTTTTATTCCGGGGTATAAAAACACATGTTACTGCTCCAACTTTTTTATCGTCAAAAAAACCGCTCATTTTTTCAAAAGAACCTGTAACAGGATAACTATCTGCATCAACAACAGCCACCAACTCTCCTTTAGTCATTTCAAGACCTTGATTTAATGAATCAGCTTTTCCAGAATTTTTTTTATTAAGAAGTATTAATTTAGGATATTCTTTTAATAATTTCTCAACAATTTTTTTTGTATTATCTCCTGAACCATCATTTAAAACAATTACTTCTTCCAAATTATATCCTGCAGCAAAAATTGCTCTAACAGTTCCTTCAATAGTTTCTTCCTCATTCCATGCAGGAACTAAAACAGAAATAGAATACTTTTTATCTGTTTTTGGATAGTTAAAAAAATTTTTTTTATTCTTACAATATAAAGATAAAAATAAAGAAAGAAAATAAATTGAAACAAACATATACGCCAAGTAAATTATTGAAAGAGTTTCCATCTTATTTTTCAGAATGCTCTTCTTTTAAAGATTCTTGTAATCCACTATCAGAATCAGCCACATTAAAATAATCATAAAACTCGTCACTCAAACTAAGAATATTTGTATGACCCTCTTTCTTCTTTTTTATTAAATTTAATTCGAAAAACTTTTTCACATGATCATATGCCTTGTTCCCACGAATTTTAATCACAACAGACTGTTTAATCGGCTGCTTAAATGCAATAATCGCCAGGGTCTCTTGCTCTGCTTTTGAAAACTCAGAACTTCCTGTCGCCAATTTATTAATTATTCCGGAATACTCTTGTCTAACATCCATTTTCCACATCTCATTTTTTTTCACAATCTCCATCGCTGACTCTTGCTTCTCATATTTATCTTTTAATTTATCAATCAACTCATTAATTATTATCGGATTCAAATCACTCAATGAAATCAATTCCTGCATATTCAAAAATCTGCCAGACACAAAAAAAACAGCCTCCAATTTTTTCAAATCTTCCTTCTCTCTGCTCTCATCAATCTCCTCGAATGTTTTGCTAGTTACCATAAAATAGAAAGAAACAAGAAAACTTTAAAAGGTTACCGAATCAGTTTTTAAACACCCACAATAAAGAACCAAAAAAACTTATAGGAATGGCTATAATAATCCCAGATATAACTGCAATATTTGCATAAAATTGTGTCTTGGGCAAAAGAAAATTTATAATTAAGCTTGAAACAAAATTAACAAATAATGCGACAGAATAAATAATGATATATTTAGATATTTGTTTTTTAAGGCTATTTCCTTTGGATAAAAAAGTTATTTTCCTATTAATAAAAAAGTTCATATTTAATGCTATTAAAAGGGCGAAACCTTTAGAAAGTACAAAAATAAAACCAATGAGATAAAATAAATTAAAAGTCACAAGTTCTACAATTGCTCCAATACTTCCTGCAATACAAAAAAATAGAAATTTCTGTTTTAATTTCATGATATATAAAAAACAAAAAACTTAATAAATTTAACCCATATTTAAAAATAATGAAAATAAAAAAAATTTCAATAATCATCCCTGTTTATAATGAAATAAAAACCCTAACAAAATTAGTAAAGAAAGTAAAGAAAGTAAACTTAAAAAAATTAAATCTGGAAAAAGAGATAATTGTTATAGATGATGGAAGTAACGATGGAGGAAAAAAAGCAATAAAAAATCTTTCTGGTATTAAAGCATATTTTCATGAAAAAAATGAAGGTAAAGGAGCCTCAATAAAGACAGGAATAAAATATTCTACAGGAGAAATAATCTTGATACAAGATGCAGATTTAGAGTATAATCCAAGGGATTATCCAAAAATAATTCTCCCAATATTAAAAAAACGCACAGCAGTTGTTTATGGTTCAAGATTCTTGAATTCAATTCTCCTAAAAAAAAATCTTTTTTATTATGGAAATAAGTTTTTATCCTATTTAACTTCAATTCTATATCATCAAAAAATAACTGATATGGAAACCTGCTACAAAGTTTTTCATAAAAAAGTCTTAAAAAATATCAAACTAAATTCTAATGGTTTTGGGATTGAACCAGAAATAACCGCAAAACTAATTAAAGCAGGTTTTAAAATTGAAGAGGTTTCAATAAGATATTCTCCTAGAAAAAGAAAAGAAAAAAAAATAAAATTAAAAGATGGATTTAAAGCCATTTGGATTTTAATGAAATATAAATTCTAATATATCCTTTCTTGAATTTGTAACAATCTAGAAGAATATTTTATAAAATTTTTAGTATCATTATTTGCCCCATAATATTTAATCAATTCTTCAATAGCATAAATATAATTGGGATCTATTTCTAAAGATTTCTTATAAAGAGGTATAGCTGCACTAGTATTCCCTTTAAGATAATACATATATCCTAAATTATAGTAAAACATGTATAACTGGCGGGACTCATTAATCTGGATTCCCTGCCTATATAATTCAGCAGCAGAATCAATATTTCCTTCTAAATAATATTCATAAGCAAGATTGGCAATGGCACTTTCTGCATAAGGATTGTACTTAATTTCATCTTGAAAAAATACTTTTGGGTCAGACCAATCAAAATTTCTTGTAAAAGTTTTTGCACCTAAAAGCAACACAATAATCAAAAAAATTGAAATTGCTATTTTTTTATTTTTTATCATCTTAAAAAAGTAAAAAGTAAAAGCTAGACTAAATCCCACTAAACTATAATATATCCAATGTTCTTTCATTGTATAACCCATAACAATTATTCCTGAGGTTGGTATCAACGCCAACATAAACCAAAGAAATCCAAAAAATAAAGGACGATATTTTTGTTGATTAAATTTAAATATTAATAATGTTGTTAAAATTCCAATAACAAGCAATGAGAACAAAACTTCAATATTAAAAAGAGTATCAATTACAACAAAAGGTCTTTCAGAATATAATATACTTGGAAAAAATATTAATTGGAGATATTGAAAAAAAGCATACAAAAAACTATAAAACCTAACCATTAAACTAGAAAGATAAATTTGTGGGGCCCAAACTGAAAATTGCCCGAAGTTTAAAAGAAAAATCCTTAATATAAAATAAAAAAAAGTTATAATCCCACCAATTAAATAAAATACATAATTCTCTTTTAAATTATTTTTTATCTTATTATCAGATTTAGGAAAAACAAAGTCTGTAATTATAAATAGTGCTAAAAAAATAGCAGATCTTTCTTTGGAAAAAAACGAAAGAATTATCAAAAAAGCAAACAAAGTATATTGACTAAATTTATTATTGAACAAATGGTCTTTTCTATAAACTAAAAATGCTGCTAACAACAAAAATAATCCTAAAGGGTCACCAAGCCCGGAAATATAACTTACTGCCTGTGTGTTTGCAGGATGAACTGCAAAAAAAAGTGCTGCAAAAAAACCCACCATCCTTGAGATATTAAAATCTCTAAAAAGGAAAAAAATACATACGGCTGCTCCAAAATGAAGTAACATTGATAAAAGATGATAAGGCCAAGGAGTTATATTAAAAAATTGGTAAATTATTAGATAAGCCACAAACTGAAAAGGCCGATAAAAACTTCCAAAATGTCCTGCACCTGTTCCAGAAGCAGTAGTAAAAAGTTCAGGAAAATATGTTAAATCCTGAACATGTTTATTCCTAATAATAAAATATTCATCATCAAAAAATAATTTCCCATTTAACGAAGGAGAATATAAAAAAAGTATCCCTACCAAAAGAATGATTATCAAAAAATAATCCTTGCTTAATAATTCCTTTATTTTTTTTTTCATTTTAATATTTTATTAAAATCTTCAAAATTAATCACCATAAATAAAATAACAAGTAGTTATTTATAAGTATTATCAATAATATTAATATGAAAGAAAACAAAACACCAATAATCGTTGGAATAATTTTTCTTATTTTTGGCGTTGTTGCTATTATGAATGCATTTTTCCTGAAAAACTTTCAAGGCATTTTATGGTTTTGTTACATAAGCCTAATAATTTTGGGAATCGGTTTTTTAAGAAAAAATCATTTTCTAATAAAAAGTCAGATTAACATCCTTGCTATCCCCTTACTTATTTGGACATTTGATTTTATTTATTTTTTAATATTCAAACATTCTCTCTTAAAC
>CAZGTS010000012.1:0-10814 GCA_964528865.1 Candidatus Woesearchaeota archaeon | reverse complement strand
AGAAAATTTCAAAGGCTCTAAGAATTTATTGTCTTGATAAAGATTCCATGTCATGGATTAAGAAAAAGTAGTGGCTTTAAATTATTTTGTGATTACTTTTTGAGTATTGTGATTTCCTTTGAGTGATGTAAAGAAATTGCCAACCGGAACAGGAAGGGAGATTCCAAAGAACCGCCAGGTTCTTTTGATAAGCCTCAGATGGGATTCGCACCCATGACCTTTTGCTTACGAAGCAAACACTCTACTAACTGAGCTACTGAGGCATGATTTATTTAATTAAGAATTAGTTATAAATTTTTAGAAAGAGGGTTCTCTTAATTGTTTTCTATATTTCCTTCTGGATTAATCCTAATGTTACTTTCATTTCTAATTACTAACCCTTTTGAATCAACATAACATACTTTCGGTTGTCTAAAATATATTCCTTCTTGAAGCCTGTTTGTTGTTATTTCATATACGGCTCCTTTTGGACACAATGCCTGGCATATTTCATCTGTATTAATTGGGATTATATTTATTTTCGGACCAAGAGGGGATTTAATTTCAATTTGTCCATTGCTATACAATCTTACATTAACTAAGCCGTCTTCTGTTTCTATTTCTTTTGGCTTTTTATTGGTTGAATATAATCTATCTGGAGTTTTCATATCTATTTTATTTTCTCCAGCAATCACTTCAAGTGCTTTTCTAATTTTTTCTTTATCTACCATAGTCTTTTTTAGGGTTAATCCTTTTTATAAATTATCATACTCCAGTTATAACTAGAAAAAGTTAAGGTTCGCCAGCTAAAATATTTAACCAAATAGTGTTGACAAACCTTCTGCTGCAGCTTCTTTCTTTTCTTCTTTAGGTTTTGCTTCTTCTTTCTTCTCTGTAACAGGCGCATTAGCACTTGCTGACGGAGTAGCAGCAACCAAACTTGCACTTTCGAGTTCCTTTGCTATATCAACACCTTTCAAACTAGCGACGAGCGACTTCACTTGTGATTCATCCACTTCGACACCAGCAGCTGCAACAACACTTTTCAAATTCTCTTCATTAACATCTTTCCCTGCCTTATGCAGTAAAAGTGCCGCGTATATATTTTCCATTATTTATTTCCTCCAACTTTAAGTTGAACATTTTTGTTTTTCATTTTATCCAAAAAGAGCACCAAGCCCTTCAGCAGCAGGTGCTTTTTTCTCCTGTTTATTTTCTTTGACATCTTCTTTAATTGCTTCTGCAACTAGTTCAGGCCTTGAAGAGGCATTGGAGAGGTTCTCGTCCCCTCCTTGGGGCTCGCCAGTAAAAATCCTATTGATTTTATTTGAATGAGCATTTGCTTTGCTAATCAAGAATTTAATTGTATCCTCTGAGGTATAATCAATTTCAATTGCAAATGATAATGCTTTTTCAAAAGAAATTTTCAATTTTTCAATAGTAGCTTCCTTATCTATTTTAATGTTCAAGTATAATTTTCCTTCTTTAGTATCAAAAGCACACAAAGGAATAAATCCAACTAAAAATGGTTTGATGTCTAATTTACTCATTAAATCAGCAGCACCTTGCGAGATTTTCGCCCCTTTTTTTACAATCACTTTAGCTTCTTTAATATGAATTTTTCCTTTCTCAATCTCAATCTGAATTCCTAAAGCACCAAGCTCGCTAATTGCAGGTCCAGGAATCAAATCAGTTGGTCCTCCTGGAATTTCAATGTCTTCTGGAGATTCTTGCCCAGGTTTTGCTTTTGCAGGACTTTTACTTTCTTCTAATTTTGAAGCAAGTTCAAAACTATCTAAATTAGAAAACAAAATCGCAAAACTATCATCGATTTTCTCACGAAGTTTTTTAATTCCCTTATCTGATGAAGAATCCAAGGCTCTAAATATTAAACTTTTTTTTGGGACTTTGACAATCGCTTTACCCCTTAATTTTTTTCCAATTTCCTGAAATTGCGAAGCAGGAATATTCTTTATTGAAGCAACTAAAATTGTTTTTTTAGTTTTTACAAGCTCTGCTAATTCTTTCACAGTATCCAACTTATGTTTAGGTATTGGTGTTCCTTTCATTCAAAATAACCTCCATACATTTTTTGGATGAGTGAAAATCTTCTTTTGGATATATTTGATTGATTTACTCTTTGAGGAGTCATCTTATATTTATCCTCCTCGGTTTAGTCATAGTGAACTTCAATTCAATATTTTTCACATTTTCTTTTTCTCTTGGCAACTCTTTTAAGATCGCGTTGTAAATAGTAATAATATTTTCAATTAGTTCTTCATTTTTCATGCTTTGTTTTCCAACAGCGAGTTTAATACTAGATTCTTTTGTTCGAATTTTCACATTATGATTAATTTTCTTTTTCAATTCTTCAATTGTTTTGTTGTCAGCATCCAAAATAATTCCAAGTTGAGGAGAAGGCATTTTTCCAGCAGGACCCAAGATCCTACCAAAAGTAGTTGCAACCTTTGGCATTAAACTTCCTTGTGCAATAAAGAAATCAAACTTCTTTACAAGATTTTTTAATTTCTTTTTATCAACATAACTCTTAAATTCTGTTTGGGTAATTGTCTCAACATACGCATTCTTTAACTCTAAAAAACCTGCAATTTTCTTATCTTTAATCTTATGGGGAACATTAATAAAAATATTCACCTGGTTTTTTTTAACATCAAATTTTTGCAGATTCACGATTAAGTCTACTGTCTGGTCAAACTTTCTTTCTTTGTCTTTCCGTAATTCAGACAACGCATTAAGCAAATCTGTTTTTAATTCAGCCATTTTAAACCTCCTACATTATGCGCAACAAGCATAGAATTTATCTTGTCCCGATATAGTCAATTGGTTAATTTTTTTAGATAAACTCAATTTAAAAAGTTTTGGTTTCCCAATAATCACAATAATCCTTAAAAACTTCTAAATAATTCTTTATTTATGGAACTTGTAACATTACTCTCAACAGGAAAAGGAACATGGGCACAAGTTGCAGGTTTAATGACTCATGGAGAATGGGACAAGATTGTTGTTCTTGGTGATGATTTTGCGAAAGATTTCAAACACGAGAAAAAATTTGAGTTTATTAAAGTTGATTTAAGCCAAAAAATAAAAGACCTCCAACAAGATTTAAAATTAAAATTAAAAGGAAAGATTGACGGAATGGAAGTCGCACTTACAATTGCATCTGGCGACGGAAAAGAACATATGGCACTGGTTTCAGCGTTGATTAATCTTCCAGTTGGAGTACGCTTTGTAGCATTAACACGAGAAGGAGTTATTGATTTGTAAAATGGTTAACATGACTGAAATAGAACCAATTGCTCTTTTTGATTTAGATGGAACTTTATGTGATTATGATAAAAGCTTATTTAATGAATTAGAATTAATTAGGTCTCCAGATGAAGAGGTCTACCACCCTCCATTAAAAGAGGATGTTCCGAATTACATAAAAAGAAGAGTAAATCTTATTAGAACTTCTAGTTCATGGTGGGAAGGTCTCGAGAAATTTCAACTTGGATGGGATGTTTTGAGTATTGCAAAATCATTAGATTTTAACATAATGATTTTGACTCAAGGTCCAAAGTATTACCCTGATTCTTGGAAAGGAAAAGAAAGAATGGGTAGATAAACATCTTGGACCAGACACAGATATTACTATCACAAGAGATAAGGGTCTTGTTTATGGAAAAGTTCTTGTAGATGACTACCCTGGATATGCTGAAGGATGGCTTAGCTGGAGAGATAGAGGATTAGTTATAATGCCTGCAAATGACTCTAATAAAAATTTCTCTCATCCACAAGTAATTAGATATGATGGAACTAATTTAAATAGAGTTAAAGAAGCAATGATAAAAGCAAAAAACAGAAAAAGAGGAGAAGAAATAAATTTTTTGGATTAACAACCCTTAATCCTCAACTCTCCTTTCCTCTTTCCCAAAACAAACGCTCTAGAATATTCATGACTATCTAATAATTTTAATTCTGTTTCTTCGGCTAACTTCTTAACAAACTCTAACATTTCTTCATAAGAAGGCATCTTATCATAACCTAATCTTTCCCTTGCAAAACCTACGCTCATGAAGCCCTTCACCTCGATAAAATCCGCTCCACTTTTTTTAATCATCTCAGCATATTCCTTAACATACTCTTCTTTCATATTCAAATCCTTAACAAGATTCATCCTAAAAACAGTCCGGCATCCTAAATCTTTCAAAAGTTCCAAACTTTCATTCAACTTTTCCCAAGCATCTTTTTTTGAACTTCTATGAAATGGAATATAAAGTTTTTTATTTGGACTATTCACTGAAACATACAATTGAGTTGGCAATTGATTCTTCTCCTTTAACTCTAAAATCTTTTCAGGATGCAAACCATTTGTAACAAGAAAACTCGTCTTCCCTCTTTTTCTAAGTTCTTCAATTAAATCCCCAACCCTTGAATAAATAGTCGGCTCCCCTGACAATGAAATCGCAAACTGCGTCGGCTCTTGCGCCTCTTTCCATTTCTTCATGTCTGCCTTACTTAAATTCTTATCTTCATTAGGACTCTTCTTAAAACCCATAAGCAATTTTCTCTGTGCTTTAATACAACCCTCAATTATCTTTTTAGGAGAATCTGTTTCCTTTAACTCATTTCCCAAAGTCAGTTCAATCGCTCTCCAACAATGCAAACACTTATTATCACACCACATCACCGCAGGCGTCATCTGACAGCACAAATGAGACCTTATCCCATAAAACTTTTCCTTATAACAAACCCCTTCATTACGCAAAGATTTCTTTGTCCACCTGCAAACCTGAACAGCAGAATGTTTCCCAACAATTTCATAATGCTGTTTCTTTAAAATTTTCTTAATATTATCAGGTATCATAGAAATATTTCCAATCTAAAGAATTTAAATCTTTACTATCTCTTTTTAACAGCTTTTTTTTGCTATGGAAACACGCCATTTTTAATTAAATTATAATTGTTTTTTTACTTTAAACATTTTCCTAAAGAAAACTAAATACCCACTTAATCATAATTGCAATAAATAAAAGTAAAATTAATTGAGTCATAATTTTAAAACTTCTTTTCGCAATTTTCTCCGACTTTGTTATTCCTAAAACTGTTAGATAGAAAAACCTTCCACCGTCGAGGATTCCTACTGGAAGCATATTAAACAATGCTACAAGAAGATTAATCACAAATATCCACCATAAAAAATCTTTGATAAAAACACTTGAATTATTATTTGGTTCATAATAGACATTTGGTTTTTTATAAGAAGGAAAAAAACCAATAATTTTATTCAAGATCCCTTCCTTAGGATTTATAAAACCAATTCCCAACCAAGCAACTTCTTCATTTTCAGGATGTGCAGTAAGAATTATTTCCTTAACAGAAACCACCCCTTTTTCAATAGCCATAATTTCTATTTCTTCTCCAGGTGAATATTTTTCTAACTCTTCTTGCAATTTTTCAATACTATCAATCTTAACATTATTAATCTCTCTAATTATCTCACTCAAATTAGAATTTATTGCTGGTGAATCATAATATAATGCGGCAATAGATATTTCTTGGCCGTCTGTTTTTATGGTTCCTATGCTTTTCACTCCTACATAATTTTTTTCTTCAACATGTATTTTATTAAAAGTTTCATTTTCTTTTAACTGACTTGCGAATTCCTCGATAGAAGGGTTATTTAATATAACTCCATTTACAGAAGTAATGCTTGCTACTGGAAGAATTTCATAAGCATATGTATTAAACGTGATTCCAGACGCTGTAAAAGCAAAAGAAAAAAACCAGAATAAAATCACGTAAAATAAAATAGCAGCAATAATATTTGCGAAAACCCCCGCAGATAACACGCCCATCTGATCAAATTTTTTAGATTTCTCCATCTGTTGTTCATCCTGCTCTACAAATGCTCCGAAAAAAGCAGGGAAATATTTGAAGAAAGCAAATCCTGTAGACTTTATTTTTATTCCGGATTTTCTTGCAAAAATCCCATGCGAGAACTCATGAACTGTTGCAACAATCAAAAGTGCAATAAGAAAATAAATAAAATAAAACGGAGGAAACAAACTTTGCAACCCGAATAATTTTGGAAAATAAGGAATAAGCGGGGCTACAGGAGGAATTTTAATCACCTGTGAAATGGACGTAGTCAGATAAAGGTAAACTGTTTGAAACAGAATAAAAAGCATACCTGTCATTAAAATATAACCAAAACCTATGGAGATGTAGCTTAAAAAATTCAATACGCTCTTATATTTCTCCCCAATATAATCAATTAATTTTATTCCCCATTTAGTTTTATACAAAAATAAAATTCCTTCTTTTTTTAGATTTACTCTATTTTTATAAAGAAATATAGATGCAAATAATGCAAACAAAATCAATAAAAAAATATCATAAATTATAAAATTCATTTTATACTACTTTTTTTTCAAAGGTCTAAATGCACTCTTTGTACATTTTCTACACCTTACTTTCCCCTTTAAAATTTTTTGAGGGTCTGCCCTAATCTTAGATTTGCATTTCTTACATATAAAAATATTCTTGAATAATCTATTTTGTGCTTCCGGAATTTTAGCGATTTTTTTCTCCTAAAATTTCGTAATTGAAATCTTTTGATTTTAGTTCTAGAATTTTTGTCATTTTATATTTTTCTCTCGTTTAGTTTATTTATAAATTTAATGAATGAAAACTCTTTAGAGTTTTCTCTTAATTATTTTTAATCCTTCAATATCCCAATATTCACAATTATCATTTTCTTTCAATGAATTAAAAACTTCTTCATCAGGACAATCAACTTCTAATGTTTCAAAATTCTCTAAATCCATAACGCTTACTTTTTTATCAACTTTTGAAAGAACTTGCGCTTTCCTTTTATCAACAAGTGGAATTTCAATCTTATCATGTCCAGGAACAACAAAAACTTTTTTATTTCCATCAAGAATATTAACTGCCTCAACTCGTACTTTTGAGTGTCCGTGCTTACCTGTCTTGCTTATATCAATTTTTTTAATAGTAAATGATTTTCCTTCAAGAAGGATATTTGTCCCAACTCTTGCTTCTGTTGCATTAATAATTTTTAAAACCATAACAATTCAAAAAAAGATATGTTTATAAATATTTTTAATAAAATAATAAAATGGATTTAAAGAAAAAAGATTTCATTGAAATAGAATTCACAGGAAAAATCAAGGAAGGAGAAATTTTCGATTCTAATATTAAAGAAAATATTGAGGCTGCAAAATTGAATATAGAACCAAAACCTTTTATTTTTTGTTTAGGAGAAGCTATGTTTGTCAAGGGAGTGGAGGATTTTTTAATTGGAAAAGAACTTGGGAAATACACAATTGAACTCTCCCCAGAAAAAGCTTTTGGAAATAGAGAATCCAAGTTAGTACAAATGATTCCTTTGAAAGTCTTTCATCAGCATAAAATTAATCCTGTTCCAGGGGAATCATTTAATTTTGATAATCGAATGGCAAAAATTCTCACTGTTTCAGGAGGAAGAATTATGGTTGACTTTAATAATCCCCTGGCAGGAAAAGATATTGTTTATGATATAAAAGTCTTAAGAAAAATTGAAGACGCAAATGAAAAAATAAAAGCATTTAATGAATTTCTATTTAGAAAGGATTTCAAATTTAAAATAGAAGATAAAAAATTAATCATTGAAGTAGAAAAGTCAATGGTTAAATTTGTTGAAATGTTCAAAGATAAATTCAAAGAGATTTTTGGTTTGGAGTTGGAAGTTAAAGAAGTTGAAGATAAGAAAGAGAGTGAATAAAATCTAACCCAAAACACCACAATAATCCTTAAAAACTCTAACTCCTTTTTTTCAAATATGGAAGAAATCTATCAAGAGCCAAATTCTATGTCTGGCTTATCTCAAGAATTAAAGGAAATTGACCAAGAACTCGCAGAACTTTTAAAAAAACAATCAGCCAAGATTAAGGTTATTGGAATTGGAGGAGGAGGAAATAATTCTTTGAGTAGAATGAGAGAAATCGGGATTAAAGGAGGAGAACTAATTGCAATAAACACCGACGCTCAAGATTTGTTATATGCGAATGCAGACAAAAAAATTTTGATTGGAAAAGAATTAACTATGGGGCTTGGAGCAGGAAGCAATCCAAAGGTTGGGCAAGAAGCAGCAAAAGAATCTGAATCTGAAATAAAGAAAAAGATTGCAGGGAGCGACATGATTTTCATAACGTGTGGTTTAGGAGGAGGGACAGGAACTGGTGCTGCACCAGTAGTCGCCGCACTCGCAAAAAAACAAGGCGCATTAACAATCGGAGTTGTAACATTACCTTTCACAATTGAAGGAAGAAAAAGAATCGAAAATGCAATAGAGGGCTTGGAAAGAATGGAATCAACAGTAGACACATTAATTGTAATTCCCAACGACAAACTATTGGAATTAGCACCTGATTTGCCATTGCACACGGCATTTAAAATCTCTGATGAAATTTTGACAAACGCTGTCAAGGGAACCACAGAACTAGTAACAACGTCTGGTTTAGTAAATCTTGATTTTGCAGATATAAAATCAATAATGTCTAATGGAGGTGTTTCATTAATTGGGATGGGCGAGTCAGACACTCAGCAAAGAGCAATAGAAGCAGTAGAAAAAGCAATTGAAAATCCTCTTTTGGATGTAGATATATCTGGTGCAACAGGAGCTTTAGTGAATATTATTGGAGGCCCAGACATGAGTTTGGACGAATGCAAATTAATTATAGAAACAATTGGAAATAAACTAAGTCCTGATGCAAAATTAATCTGGGGTTCACAAATCTCTGAAGATATGGAAAAATCAATTAGGGTTTTATTAATTGTAACAGGAGTAAAAAGTTCGCAAATCTTCGGACATGGAGAATCAATAGAAAGCATCAAACACAGAGAAATCGAAGACGAGCTTGGGATAGAGTTTTTTGAATAAAATGGTAGAAACATTAAGATTAGAACAAAAAGAATTTGTCGGTTATTTAAGATCAATCAACACAAACAATAATCCTTTTGATTGTAAAGAGTTAAGAGTTTTGCCTGAAGATGTTTATTTTAACAATCATCTTACAATTAATAGAAATTATCATAAAGGAAGTTTAATTTGTATTAAATCTACAGATAGAGATCATCATTCACTCAGTGATTGTAGGTGTGAAAGTTTCTATGAATTAAAACAAAAAGATGGAGAACTTGAAATTAGATGCAATTGGAGCAAAAGTTTTAGATTAGAAATAAAAGAAGAGGTTGAATAACCCCAACAAATATTTTAAAAACCCTACACACTTTTTTCTTTCATGAAATTAATAAACTCAACAAAATCATTTTTTCTGAAATGCAAAAGAGTTTGGTATGTTTTGAAGAAACCAACTAAAAAAGAATTTAAAACAATCGCCAAAGTTTCTGCCTTAGGAATTTTAGCCTTAGGGGTTATTGGTTTCTTAATTTCAATTGTTATGAAAATGTTCATAAAGTAAAACTTTTTAAATACAAAATTTTAAGTAATAACGTCTTCTAAGATATTTTATGTCTTAGTCGGAGCAAAATAGAACAATGATATTTATTATAAAAGTAACAACAAATAAGGAAGAAAGAGCAGTTGATATGATTGCTAATAGAATTGAGAAGAAAAACATAAATGTATTTTCAGTAGCAATACCTCATGGTTTGAGAGGATATATTCTCCTGGAAGCAGAAGACAGAGATTCAGCAGAAGAAGCTGTGTTCAATTTACCTTATGTAAAAGGAATCATTGGAAAAACAATAAGTTACGAGGAAGTAAAAAATATGATTGAACCCTCGGCAGTTTCTATTTCAATAGAAGAAGGAGATATAGTGGAAATAATTTCAGAACCTTTTAAAAAAGAAAAAGCAAAAGTTATGAGAATAGACAAGCAAAAAGAAGAAGTTGTTGTGAGTTTGCTTGCAGCAGTTGTCCCACTGCCTGTAACAATTAAATTAGATAATGTAAAAGTTATCAGAAGAGAGAGGGGAGAAGAAGATGAATAGTTTACTAAATAAATATAATTTTATGAGATTGCAATCAGTAATGAATGAGCTTGATGAACACAAAGAAAGAATATTAAAAATTAATTACTCAATCGAGAAAGAATCTTGCTATCTTGCTAAAGAATTTGGAGGAGGAATGATTATGGGTGCAATCACAGCACCACTTGAAGATGATTCGATTCATGAACTAATTGATTCAATGTATATTGTTAGGAATTTGGAAAAAAAGAAATCACAATTATTAAACAGAATGGAAAGAAAATAAATAAAATGAAATTCAAAATAATTAAATTAATGGAAACTTCTCATGTGCGATTTCAGTCGGAGGCTCTTAAAGAAATCGCATCATGGAACAGGAAGGGAAATTCCAAAAAACCGCTTAGGTTTTTTTGTAATGATAATTAAACTTTTAATTGAAGGAGGAAACATGACCCCAGGACCAGCACTTAGCCAGAAGCTTGGACCGATGGGCATGAATGTGAATCAAGTTATTCAAAAAGTAAATGAAGCAACAAAAAATTTTAAGGGGCTGAAAGTTCCTGTTGAATTGGATGTAGATGCTTCAACAAAGGATTTTGAAGTTAGTGTGTTTTCTCCGCCAGTTTCAGAATTAATAAAAAAAGAACTTGGAATTGAGAAAGGCTCGGGACTGCAGAAAAAAGCACAAGCAGCAAATGCTTCTATAGAACAAATAATTTCAGTTGCAAAAACAAAACTACCAAATCTTTTATGTAAAAACATAAAGACTGCCGTAAAAACAGTCATTGGAAGTTGTGTTAGTTTAGGAGTTTTAGTCGAGAGTAAACCTGCTTCTGAAG
>CAZGTS010000011.1:0-11418 GCA_964528865.1 Candidatus Woesearchaeota archaeon | reverse complement strand
ATTATAACCCTAGGAGATTCTTCAAGCCAGTCAAAAAAGATAGCTTGAAGCCTCTCCTGGGAAAAAGAGGTGATAGTATATTGAGTATCATTTACTATTTAAATCTTTCGTTCATGTTACCCTTAGAAAATGACAGGGTGAAATTAGTTTATAGTAGTAATTGGAATTACTTCTGTAAAAGACACCATTAAAAATTAGGCACTACTTACACTAATTATTAGGCACTACAAACTAAAATCTTCCTCACAAAACAATTATAAAACAAAATCTCTTCTTTGATTTATGAAAAAAGAGGCAGGGGTCAAACAACAACAAATCCACGACATTTTATTTAACAGAGAAATCGGTTGGCAAGAAATTATCTATGATCTAATCAACACAGATCAGCTCGACCCTTGGGATATAAACATAACAATTTTAACAGAAAAATATCTTCAAAAAATAGAACGACTTGAAGAAGCAGATTTTTTCGTTTCAAGTAAAGTCCTTTTAGCGGCTGCACTTCTTCTGAGAATCAAATCAGAAATTTTGTTAAACACTCACATAAAAAGCATAGACGAAATCCTCTTTGGAAAAAAAGAAAAAAAGAAACACGTCCTAGAAAGAATTGAACTTGACGAAGAAATTCCAGAACTTGTTCCACGAAGTCCAATTCCACGTTACAAAAAAGTCACATTAAAAGAATTAATCAATTCATTAAACAAGGCAATCACAACTGAAAACAGAAGAATTAAAAAAGAAATAATTAACAAAAACGCCTTAAGGGAAACAGGAATTTCTCTACCAAAAAGGAAGATTAACATCCAAGATAAAATAAAACAAATCTATGAAAATCTATTAAGACATCTTGGAGAAGATAAAGAAAAGAAAAAAATCTCATTTACTGAATTTATAGGAACAAGCAAAGAAGAAAGAATCGCTTGTTTTTCTCCAATATTACATTTAGAAAATCAAAAAAAAATTTGGCTTGAACAAAATGGACATTTTGAAGAGATCCATCTCTGGCTAAAAAAAACTTATTTCAAACACAACCCAGATCCATTTGCAGATTTAAAACACGAAATAGAAGAAGAAATCGAAAAACTTGACGAAGAACAAAAACAAAGATTACAAGAAATTAACGAAAAATTTGAGAATCCTTTAGGAGAATAAATCTTAAAAACTTCTTTTCTTTATTTTTTCTATGAAAGCCGCAGTATTATTTTCAGGTGGAAAAGACTCTTGCTATTCAGCATATTTAGCAAAAAAGAAAGGTTATGAACTTTCTTGTTTGATTTCTATTTTTTCAAAGAACAAAGAAAGTTATATGTTTCATACACCTTCGATAAAAAAGGTAAAAAAACAAGCAGAAGTTATGGAAATTCCACTGCTCATAAAAAAGACAAAAGGTAAGAAGGAAGAAGAGTTAAAAGACTTAGAAAATGTTATAAAAAAAGTAAAAGATAAATATCAAATTAAAGCAATTATAACTGGCGCTTTATATTCTAAATATCAAAAATCAAGGATTCAAAAAATTTGTGACAAATTAAATCTAAAATGTTTTAATCCTCTATGGCATAAAAACGAAATTAAATATTTAGAAGAACTAATCAAAAACAAATTCAAAATTATAATAACTGCAGTCGCAGCTTATCCTCTTGACAAATCTTGGTTAGAAAGAGAAATAGACAAAAAATTTATTCAAGAAGTAAAAGAACTTCAAAAAAAATACAAAGTTCATCCTGCAGGTGAGGGAGGGGAATTCGAAACATTTGTTTTAGATTGTCCTTTGTTTAAGAAACCGTTAAAAATCAAAAGCCAAAAAATCTCTGGAGAAAATCATTCTTGGGGAATGGAAATTAAGATTTAATTTTCAACAAACTTTCCCTGCCTGTCTTCATAAACTTAATCTTAAATTTTTTTGTTTTAACTTCTTGCGCACCAACAAAAATAACTTTTTTAATTCCATAGTAATTTGCATACTCCAATGCCTTTGACGGCTTTCCAAAATAAACAGAAACATTCTTGCCTTGTTTCCTGAGTTTATCTGCAAGTTTAATTGCCTCTTTATCTTTTCCAAGAGAAATAACTAAAATTTTGTCAATATCAATAACCATATTTGTTATAGTAATCAATCTTTCAATACTAAAAGAAATCCCTGTTGCTTGAGTTTTGTCAACCATGTATGACCCTCCTCCGCAAATTGTCTCTCTTATTCCTTCCCCTTTGATTTCAAAAATACTGCTATTGTAATACGAAAGTCCTCTTGCTAAAAAAGGAGAAAAAACAACTTTCAAACCATACCTCGCACAAGCCTCTTTTAATTCTTTAATTTCAGAATAAAATTTATACTTCTCAAAAAATTTCTCAGGTTTTTTAAAAACATCCAAAACTTTCTCAGCACCAAACTTTTTCAAGTTTGTTTTAATTTCTTTCTCTGGCAACTTATCCAGTTTATCTATTTCTCTAATAACTTCTTCTTTTTTCCTTATCCCTTGTCCATCTAAAATCTCATTCAATAATTTCCGATTATTTATATAAACAATAGACTTAATTTTCAACTTATCAAAAATCTCCTTTGTCATAGCTAAAATTTCTGCTTCGTTTTTTGTATTTGAACCAACCACATCAATATCACATTGAGTAAATTGTCTTAGCCGATTCCCAGTTACAGGCTCGTCCCGAAAAACAGGCCCAATCTGAAATCTTTTGTAAGGTAATTTTTTCTCTTTCGCAATTCGCTTTAATTGAAAAGTGAACTCATACCTCAAAGCCAATTTTCTCTTTCCCTTATCTTGCAACCTGTAAATATCAGAAACAGCCTCGTCATTAGGATTATCTCCTTTAACAAATTCCTCTGACTCAATTATTGGTGTTCTAACCCGCTCAAAATTATACTGCTCAAAAGTTCTTCGAACAAGTTCATTAATCACTGAAAATTTTTCAGCATCTTTGCCAGTATAATCTCTAAATCCTTTTACAATATTAGTTTTCATTTTAATTCCTCCACAAGTTTGTCTATTTTTTTCATGATTACCTTGATAGATTTTTTAACTACCTCTTTATAGTCTTCTTCTTTTTTTACATCAAAAATCTTCCATACAACTACTTTTAGATTTTGTTTCAAATAAAACTTGTTGTTGAATATTTTTTTTGGGACGTCATTCGCTACAATAATTATTATATCTTGTTTGTTCAGCAAGCTAATACTCATTGATTTTGAACCATCTTTAACTTCTATTCCAAACTCTCTCGCAGTTTCTCTCTGAAACTTAACTATCCTTTTTTCAGTTTTAGTCAAAATATCTGATTTGATAATTCCCGCACTACTAACATTGATGTTCTTGTTTTTATTCACTTTCTTAAAATAAGCTTCGGCTATCTTGCTTCTAAATACATTGTGTTTACAAACAAATAAAATATTCATTTTCTCCTCCTTTGAAGGGTGGAAGCCGGGAGTTGAACCCAGACTTTGCGGACCACAACCACACGCGCTACCATTACGCAACATCCACCATAATTTAATAGAGAAGAACTTAATTTATAAGGTTTTTGAGAATCAGTCTTAAGCAGTAATTTAAATGGAAGGTTAAGTCGAGCGATTTCGCGAAAGACAAAATAGAAATTAATTCTGAGCGAAGTCGGGAGTTTAGGAAACCAATAGGTGTCCTCGCAAGCACAGCTAAAAAAATTCTTACTTCCAGTGATGGGGACAGTTCCTAATTTTAGCAATCATAAAAATATTTATCAAGAAGGGTTTTTAAATTTTACCTTTGAGGATTCAATCTAAGTTTTAAAATAGTAATTAAAAAATAAAAATTTAAATTATTAGATTTATACAATACAACAGTATTCTCCACCAATTATTCTAATTTCTTCACCCTCGACACAAATCTCACCTGAATCAGTTTCATCAGTAACATCAGCTGTTGGACAATCAGTAAATAGATCATCAGAACCTTGAGTTACTGTGTCTTCAGTATTAGAAATAAGATTTTGAATGACATACCATACTACTCCTATAGCGACTAAAGATAGAGCAACTATAATCAACATGGTAACAATTGCAGACATACCTCGTTTATTTTTATACATTATTATACCTCCTTTCAATAATTTAAATTAGAGATTAATCTTTTTAAACATTTCTAATTTTTATTAAAACTATTTAAAAGTTTGAAATACTCATCTTTATCAATAGTTTTGTCTGATTCTGACAAACCAATATTTTCTGAAAATTTCCAAAATGCCGACGGCTTGTAACCTTTTTTCTTCAATGCTTGAATCGTCGGCAATCTTTCATCACCCCACCCAGAATATTTACCTTCTTTAATTCCTTCTGTAAATTTCCTCGAAGACAATTCCATATCTTTAAACTTCCATCGTCCTAAAAAACCAGTCCACGGAAATTTCTTTTTCAAAACATTATAAATCATTTTCTGTCTCTCAGAATTGTCCCTATGTTCCTTTGCTCTGATAATATGAGTCATCTTCATTTCAATATCATCAACCGCCACAGCCAAATTCATTAACGGCCAAACACGATATTTCTTTTTTTGTAATGGATGTAGTGTTAAATTAATTCTCGCCAAAGGAAAATCCCTCATCGCAGGATTCTTGTGTTTCATATTAGATTTAAATCTCAAAACAGCCTCGCCAGGTTTGTAGCCTTTTTTAGAAATCATGTTTTCCCATCTTTCTAAATTTTCTTTAACACTTAATTTTCGGCAAGGACAATTTTTCTTTTCTTTTGAATATTCTCTAAATTTATCACCAGAACAAGTACAAATATACGCTGCTTTTTTTTCAATAAATTTTTTAGCATACTTATAATAAATTTCCATTCTCCCAGACTGAATCACAATTTTTGCCTTGTTGTTAAAAAGCCATTTAGAATCCTGCTCAATCAATTTGTAAGCCTTTGTATAAATATTATCCGGGTTTGTATCTTCTATTCTAACATAAAACTTTCCTCCGTATTTCATAACAAAATTAAAAGAAATGCAAGCAGTCATCGCATGCCCAATATGAAACGCTCCAGACGGCGACGGTGCAATTCGCATCACAACCTTTCCTTTTTTTGCATTAGGAAGTTCAGGCAAACCCTCACGAACTTTTCTCTTTGAAACTTCTCCTTCTAATTTTCCAAACTCTTTTTTCTGCTCATCCAAACTTAAAGAATTAATTTTTTTAACTATCTCAGAAATCTTTTTAATATATTTTTTAACATCTTGCTTTTTCAAACCTTCATTAAACAAAGCAGAGATAACTGCTCCTTGTTGTGCCTTACCACTATAAACAATTGCATTTTTCAAAGCATAGGCGCGGGTTTTTTTCACCAAATCTTTTTTATTCATAAAAACAAAAAGAGAAATAGGTTAATAAATTTAATCTTCTTTAAAATATCTTTCTCTATTTATTTGATTAACTTTTCTAGGAATATTTCTTATGGAGTAAATAGGAACTTGTTCATTAGGAGTAATAAGATAAGGAGAATTTCCTTCTCCATTAACCATTCAAAAGAAATAATTAATAACCAGCAACCCCACCTTTCTTTTCCAAAACTTCTATTCGTTGCTGAAGATGATAAATCTGATTTGACAATTCCTCAATTTTATTTGTCATCTCCATTAATCTCTTTGCAAGTTTTCTTCTTTTATCATCAACTCCAGAAGAAATATCTACATATGAGTCTTCATTCTCAGACGCCGTGCCTGTGGCATTTTGAGAAACAGTATTCCCAATCGCACCAAAAAACCCAAGCCCTCCCGCGCTAGAAGAATCTGATTCCTGCATATCCTTGCCCTCAGTAGACATTTCCGTAGGAAATGTTTCGGGGTACGCCTGTGGTGGTTTCATTTCTTCAGCACGCGCTTGTTGTTTCTTATATCTTTTAGTCAAATCAAGAACTCTATTTTCTCTTTTAAAAAATTTCATAAGAAATAAAGATTTCTCATTTATTTAAATTTAACTGATGAAACATTTTTTAAACACAATTCTCTTGATTAAAACATGGGGGAAATTGATGAAATAATAAAGAAGGTGAGTCCTTATTACAAGAAAAAAGGTGAACCTGAAATAGAACACAAAATAGTTTATGATTCCTCGACAGAAACTTTAGAACCTGTTTATTTTTGGATATTAAATTTCATGGATGAGATAGGGCTTTCAGTAGAAAAATTAGTCGACAATTTTACATCTTCTCCTGGCTCAGGGCATTTTGGTGAACTCCAAGGAAGAGCAACACATATGCAGCAGCAAGGACAAAACATGCTTGCACAAGTAAATACAATTCTAAGAAGCGTTTTGAATATTATTTATGACTTGAAAGAATTCAAAATAAGATTACAAAATTATGATGATTTAAAATCAGAAAATAAAAATAAGAGCTCAGCTGCAAAACAAAGTCTAAAACAAATTTGGTTGGACAAAGTAGACCTACAAAAAGGGAACTCAAGTGTAAAAGCCATGGCTCTTGGACAAGCAGGATTTCAAACTTTGCTCGACGCATTTTTAGTGGCAAATAACGAAAAAGAAGCCGAAAAACTTGATTTAAACGACAGGGTAAAAAGAATTGTTTCTTCAAGAATATATGAATTTAATATTTGGCTCACACAATCTGAAGTGGAATTAAAAAAAAGATATGATCTAGAACGAACTTATTTAGGTAGTCAAGTTAATTCATTAAAGCTTTATTCGCGATGGGCAAAACCTTATCTAAAAGCTGCACAGCAACTTGAAATGAAAGAAGGCGGAAGAGAACCATCTCTGGTAAAAACATTTAATACAATTTTATTAGAATTAACTCTATTAGGAAAAGATAAAATTAATGTGAAAAAGTCAGCAATTGCAGGCGATTTTCCAACAGACTTCCAAAAATTAAAAACAAAAAGAGATTATTACAGCTGTGTCTTAATTGATTTTAAGTTCAGAGGAATACCACAAAGAGTAGCACAACGAGGTGACTATGCTTTTGGAGGAAGAGCAGAAGTTACCTTCAAGGCATATGCATTAAACAAAGAAGAATTAGATAAAATAAATCGTGAACTAGACAAATCAGATGTAGGAGATGTTCTTAAACTAATCGAAGGTTCAACATCAGAAAGCTTGGACAATTTGCAAGGGGAAATTAATTTTTTCCTGGAAGAAAAAGAAAAGGAAGAAAAACCAAAAAAACCAAAAGACCAATCAAATCCTTTCTTAGCTTTAGTTGGACATTATGATAAAGAAGATATTATAAAGGGCACGAGCAAATCAGAAAAAGAAAAAGAAGAAAACAAAGACAAGTCAGTTAAGCCAGATGACTGGATTGAAAAAACTCATCTCAGGTTTTTCGCAGCATCAAGAGCAATTGAAGATGTTTTCACAATCTTTGATGTTTACAAAAAAGCACATGGGATGGCTAGTTATACTTAGAAAAATTTATCTTTAAGAAACTTTATATATTTCTATAACCTCTTTAAGTCATGAAAAAGAAAAGTGATAAATCTGAAAAACAAGAAGATTCTGAATTAGAAGAATTAATTGATGAAAAAAAACTTAAGGAAATCATTGAAGAAGTTGGTGAAGAACCAGAAGAACTTAAAACTAATATTGACAAAAACCAGTTCAGAGAATTTTTGCAAACAGAATCATCTGCACCTATTTTAGAAGAAATTGCAGGGACGCAAGAATTAGGCGGAAGATTTTTTTCTACAGGAACAGGCACAAATGTGCAAGAGGATGATGGTGCTTTTAGATATGATGCTCAAGTAAAAGAAGATGAACCAAAATATCAAGGAGATGTTTCTTCAGTAGGACAAAACTTAGAAGAACTCGACATAACAAAAGTCGGAAGAGATATTAATCAACCCCAAGTTAAAGAAGCAGGATTTGTGCATTCTGTTGAACAAACTGATTCTCCAATGCAAGAAAAATATCAAGATGCGCAAAGAGTTGACATGGAAAAAGTCGGAAGAGAAAATCCTTTTGAAACAAAAATTCAAGAAGTAGAAAAAAAGAAATCAGATTACATTATAAAATAAGAACATTAATAAATAATCTTTTACTAATTTAATTATGGCAGAAAAAGGTGATTATACAATTAGCAATATTTATCAAGGAGGATATTCTAGTTTCACGCCATACAATACTGAAGCAACAGCAGGAAGCATGGGACTTACAACAGATCCTCGTAGTGCGAATATTCTCCAAGAAGTTTCTTCAAAATTATCAACAGGTGTAAAGCACATAGAAATTGAAGTTGTTTCCCCCGACATGATTGACCAAATTCCAAAACAACAAATGGAAGAAGTTAGACGATTAAAAGCATTAACTGGAATAGAAGTTTCAATGCACGGACCAGTTATTGATACAACAGGAATTTCTCAACAAGGTTTCAGTGAATTAAACAGAGAAAGTTCTGAAAGAAAAATAATTGAAACAATTAATAGAAGCCATGAACTTGATCCAAAAGGAAATATCCTTGTAAATTTTCATTCTTCAGAAGGAATACCTGGAACAGAATACAAGCAAATTCCAGGAGAAAAGGAAAAAGGAGAAGCAAAAAGATTAATTGTAGTAAACCGCGAATCAGGAAGATTAGCTCCTCTTGAACAAGAAAAAATGCATTATCCTGGCTCAGAAATTCCTAGAGAAGACCTAACAAAAAAAGAAATTCAGGAATACAAAGAAGGCAGTATTCCTCGTGAAAAAATTTTCAAATCAGTTCCACTTGAAAAAGGAGAAAAAATAACTCCTGAGTGGAGGGTTAAAAATCTAAATGCAACAGAATGGGATAATTCAATTTCTCAATTAATTTTTAATAAAGAAAGAGCAGATGAAATTCTACAACAAAATGAAATCCAAATCGCAGATCTCCTTCCTGCACTTAATAGTGAAAAATTTCACCCAAATAATCTTACTCCTACTCAAAAACAAGCATATCGTCATTATCAAAATGCCGAAACATATCTTCAAGATACTAGACAACAAGTAAATGCTCTATTTCATAAGGCATACAAATATGGAAATAAAGACCAACAAAAAGCATTAGAACAATTTTCTAAAGAATTTACAAAAGATTTGTCAAAAGATTCCTTAGATCCTAATTCACAATCAGAAGCATTACATAGTTTATTAATTAAAATGAAAGATACTCGTGGAATGGCACCAGTAATGAATGTGCCTGTAGAACAATTTGCAGTAGAACAAGCATCAAAAACTTTCGGTAATGCTGCTTTTGAATCTTGGAATAAATTTAAAGAAAGTGCGCCAATTATAAGTATTGAAAATCCTCCTGCAGGTTTTGCATTAAGCACTGGAGAAGATTTGAAAAACCTTGCTGAAGCTTCTAGAAAACAATTTGTAGAAAAGGCTGTTGAGTCTGGAAAACTTTCTAAATCAGACGCAGAAAAACAAGCAGAAAAATTAATTGGTGTTACATGGGATGTTGGTCATATTAATATGATTAGAAAGCAAGGGTTTGAAGATAAAGATATTATAAAAGAAACAGAAAAAATTGCACCTTATCTAAAGCATGTTCATCTTTCTGATAATTTTGGTTTTGAACATACAGAGTTGCCAATGGGAATGGGAAACGTACCAACAAAAGAAATTATGGAAAAACTTGGTAAGAAAGGTTTTGAAGCAAAAAAAGTAATTGAAGCAGCGCATTGGTGGCAGCATTTCAAAAGTCCTCCTGTTCAAGAAAGTTTTGAAGCTATGGGTTCTCCAATTTACAGCGACGGTGTAGGTCCTTATTGGAACCAGGCATTAGGATTCCAACAAGATTATTATTCAGGTTATGGCTCAATGCTCCCTTCAGTTCATTATAATATGCAAGGTTCTGGGTTCTCAATGGCTTCCTTACCAACAGAACTCGGTGGACAAATACCAGGAGCACAAGGTTCAAGAATGTCTGGAAGAGGAATGGAATAAATAAGGTAAATTTATAAATAAAATTTTACTACTATACTTAAAAGAAAGATGGTAAAGAAAAAAATAAGTTCTAAAAAGAAAACTTACAAGAAGGTTAAGCCAATTAAAAAAAATAAAACTAAGAAACATTCTAAAAGAAAAAAAGTTTCTAAAGAAAATATTCCTTCAATAGAACTAAAAACAAATCAAGATATTGCAATGGATTTTGCAGTAAAGTCTTACAAAGTTTTTGATAGGATAATAAAGTCAATTATTCTTTTTGGTTCAACAGTGAAACAAACTTCAAATTCCGATTCTGACATTGATATAGTAATTTTAATCGACGATGTTTCAATAAATTGGGACCAAAAATTAATTGCTTGGTACAGACAAGAACTTGAAAAAATACTAAAGAAAAATCCATATAAAAAAGCAATTCATATTAATACAGTTAAGCTAAGTACCTGGTGGGAAGATTTAATGAGAGGAGACCCAATCATCCTTAATATTTTAAGGCAAGGAAAATCATTAATTGATATTGCGGGATTTTTTGAACCTTTAAAATATTTATTAATAAGAGGAAAAATAAAAGCCACCCCTGAAGCAATTTATAGTTGTCTTCAAAGGGCTCCAATGCATCTTTCTCGGAGCAAGACAGCAGAATTAAATGCAATAGAAGGTTTATATTGGGCAATGGTTGATTCTTCACACGCCGCACTTATTGCAGCAAAAACCACTCCTACTTCACCAGAACATATTGCTTCAGAATTAAAGGAAACTTTTGTTAATACTAGAAAATTAAAAATGAAATATGTTATTTGGTACAGAGATTTACTAATTCTTCATAAGGAAATTTCTCATGGCAGAACTCGCGATTTAAAAGGTGCTCACATAGATGAATGGCAAGATAGAACAGAAGAATTCTTAGAAGTTATGGCAAAATTAGTTAAGGAATTAGTAATTTAATTTGATTTTTCTTTATTATACTTATCAGATATTTGTTTACCTACAGAACTTAAATCCGCAAAATAATTTGTTTGAGCTGCTCTCAATCCAATAGCTCTTTCATAAGATTGTGTAAGAACTTGCTGCATTTGTAATGCATCTCTTTCTTTATCATCTAATTTTTTAATGTCAATTTTTCCTTCTTCATTAACAGCTTTTCTATATAGTTCTTCTTGAGAATAATTTTTCAAATCTTCTGGAACTTCAAAATCCAATTCTGCTCCAGCAGATTTAGCGTATTTTTCTAATTCACTAATCTTTGCAATCATTTGAACTTCACCAAGTTGTTTTTTTAATTTTGCGACAACATCATAATTTGTAGCATAAGGAGCTTCTTCAGCAATTCCTAATTCCTGTCTTTCTGTTTGTTTTTCTTTATAGAGGTTAGCTCTTACTTTATTTGCATCCTCTCCTCTCATAGCATCAACATATGTTTGTTCACCACCAGATAACCCAAGTTGTCCATAAAGATATGGATTTGCCTTAACTTCATTTCCACCAATTGCAGAGTGTATTAATTTAGACTCAAGAGTAGTT